>JBDRLR010000155.1:0-6250 GCA_043812855.1 Nanobdellota archaeon
TCGGCCAAGCGAGCTTCGGCGGCAGCGAACGCTACACGTTTACGGGCAAGGAAGAGGATGATTTCGGCATGTACTACTATGGTGCGAGATACTTCGCCCCCAACCTTGCAGTATTCACGAGCGCTGACAGCGTCATCCAGACCCTTGCTTGAACATGTATCCTTTCGGCACGACGGGTATGCCTTTGTCTGAGAAGGAGAATCCTCTGGCCTTGTCCACGGATTGATCCTCGCCGATCACGGTCCCGTGTGGTGTGCATACTCCTTTGTCCAGGATGGCGCGTCGGATGCGCGATCCGCTTCCGATATTGTTGTCGCCGAGCAGCAGACTATCGCCCACGTACGATCCGTCGATCACGCGGCAGTTGTATCCTACCACGCTGCGCTCGACGAGGCTTCCGCTGACGATGACTCCGTTGGCGACGATGCTCTCGAGGGCCCGTCCATCGTGGACGGTCTTGCTGGGTGTGGTCGTCACGACGTTGGTCATGATGTGCCATTCGGGGTTGTAGAGGTTCAGCAAGGGTTTGACGTCCCTCACTTCCATATTGGCCTGATAGAGTTGGTCGAGGTCTCCGATGTCGCGCCAGAATCCGCGTTGTTCGGCAGGCACTCCTGGCACTTCGTTCTTGCTGAAGTCGTAGACGAAGATGCGTTTGTCGCGCTTCATCATGTCACGGATGAGGTCGTGCGCGATGTCGTGGCTCGTCAGGTCGTGTCGGTCTCCTGCGCGCAGAGCATCGTTGTCTGTCGTGTATGTCTTGCCTGCGTCGGTGACGAGCGCTTCGATCAGGGCCGGTCGGCGGAAGACGTAGTTGCCCATGCTTGCCAGGCATCGTGTCGGGTCTCCTGGCATCGGTACGGGTTCATCGGGCTTCTCTTGGAACGACACGAGTCTCCAATCTTCGTCGACGACGAGGACTCCGTAGTTGCCGCGCGCAAGATCGATGGGGACCGGGATGGCTGAGATGGTGAGGTCGGCTTCGCGTTCGTTGTGCATGCCGTTCATCTGGCTGACGTCCATCAGGTAGATGTGGTCCGCCCCGAAGACGTCGACGTTGCGGTGGTTGCCGCGGTCGATGAGGTGGAGGTGCTGGTAGAGTGAGTCGGCGGTGCCTTTGAACCATCCGCGATCGCTTCCTTGCATCGCCGGCCTGACTTTGAGGAATTCCTCGCTTCCTTTTCCGAAGTTGCGTGACCAGCCGTCTTCCAGGTGTTCTTGGAGGCTTTCGGACATGTATTGGGTGAGGACGTGGATCTTGCGCATGCCGCTGTGGTAGAGGTTGCTGAGGACGAAGTCGATGACGCGGTAGCTTGCTCCGAAGGGTACTGATGGTTTCGCTCGCTCAAGTGTCAGGGGTTGCAGACGTAGTCCACGGCCGCCCGCAAGAACGAACGAGAGTGGGTTGACGCGTACCATGCTTGGATGGAATGGGTGTCGCTTTATATCATTTGACGTGATTTCGCCCCACAAGTCATTTTTAAAGTTATCGGTGTCTCACGTCTAGGGATTTATTCTTCACTCTTCAATAGAAAAGTTTATATAGCTCTTGGGGGTATTGCGACCATTAACAAGGGAAGGTGGTGTACCTATGAAAATTATCGCGTTGGTTCTGTGTGTTGCTGTCATGATGCTCGCTGCGTGCCAGGCGCCGAGTCCTACGGGGGGCGCAGTGGTGAATATAACCATCATCAACATATCCGATGATGCGCAACCTGATGATGGCATCATGTCGACTCCTGATGATGGCAAGCCAATCATGGATGTGACTCCTGATGGGGTCGTCATCACCGCGGTCGAGGGTGAGCTCATCTCGCTCAAGCCTAAGGCTGAGGACCCTGATGGCGACAAGGTGACGTACACATTCTCGAAGCCGTTCAACAAGGACGGGACTTGGCAGACGAAGGATGGTGATGTAGGCAAATACGTCATCGACGTGACCGCTTCTGACGGCAAGGCGACGGCGTCCCAGGAGGTCAACGTGGTGGTGCTTGCGAGCAACAAGGCTCCGATCGTCGATTGTCCTGCTCGTGTCGAGGTCAAGGAGGGTCAATCGTTCAGCCTTGACTGCGTCATCGTGGATAAAGAGGGCGATGATATCGTCAAGGAGGTCAGCGGCTGGATGAGTGGGTTCACCAAGCAGGTCGGCTACGACGATGCGGGCACGCACGTCGTCCATATCAAGGCAAGCGACGGATCGCGCACCGCTGAGACTGACGTGACTGTCGTCGTGGCGGACACGAATCGCGCTCCGGTCATTGAGAGGATCGCGAACATCGATGCCAAGGAGACTGACACGGTCAAGCTCAATCCGACGGTCAGTGATCCTGACAGTGATACGGTCACGGTCACGTATTCGGAGCCCTTCGACAAGATGGGCGTCTTCAAGACGGTGGATGGTGATGCGGGCATCTACGATGTCAAGGTCACTGCCTCCGACGGGAAGCTCCAGTCGTCGACGACGTTCCGCTTGACGGTCGAGGAGATCAATACGAAGCCTGTCCTCAAGAGGATCGCGGATATCACGGTCGATGAGGGTGACGTGATCAGGATTCCCATTGATGCCTTTGATCCTGAGGGTGACGCCCTGAAGGTCCGAGTCTCTGGCTGGATGACGTCTGACACGTACACGACCACATATAATGATGCGGGTACGCATGCGGTCAAGGTGACGGTCGGCGATGGTGAGTTCGAGGTCTCGCAGGACTTCAATGTCATCGTCAAGGACGTGAATCGCCCGCCGGTCTTCCGCATCCCGGCGTAGAATTGCTTTCATTTCTTTTTCTTCTTCTTTTTTGTCCTTCTTCTTATCTATGCAGAATTCACCACCACATTTCCCGCGTCTAGCCGTCGCGGCGGTCAGTTTGGGTCGCGCGGTAGGCGTCGAGGTAGCCGTCTTCGAATCGGTAGTCGATGATGCCCCCTAGATGAGCGCCAAGGAACCTATCGAATCCGCTCACGTCGAGCTTGGTCACTTGTGTGCGTCCTGCCTTGATGTCGATGACGGCGATGCTGTTCGTCACTTGCCAGCGTTCCTCAGTCCATGTGGTGTGGCTTGCGGCGCAGATGTGGTGTGTGCTTCCGTGTCCGTCGATCTGCATGAGCGGTCTGGTTCGTATGCTCGTGATGGGTTCGATCCTATGGTATCCTTCGCTGATCTCCTCTTGCAGATAGCGGCGCTGTGATGTAGGCGGCATCGATGTCGTCGCGCGGTCATGTGGTGTGTGGCGCAGGTGGAATGCGGTCAGGATGGCGTCTTGGAACGCCATGTAGTATGACTTGGAGAAGTGTATCGCCTGATCGCATGAAAATGGTGAGAGGTCCTGATATTCGTTCATCAGCACGTCGAGGGTGGTGATGCTGTATCGTGCGTGTACGTATGCGGGCAGGTCTCCGCTTGTGGCTAGGTTGGGGTCCTGCTCCATCATGCCTGCGATGGCCTTGGATCCGACATCTTCGAATCTGGGCGTCTTTGAGAATGAGCGTTCTCTTTTCTGCAAGAGTTCGAGGATGACGTAGTCGAGTGCTCGTGGGTGGGCCACGAAGTGTCCTCGTGGGCGAAGCGCAAGGGATAGGGGGCGTAGCGCGCCGAGTTGCTCGTAGACGTGCTGGACGATGTAGCATCGGGCAAGCGCGGTGAACGCGTCGCAGTCCATGCTGCCGAGCTCCCAGAGCTTGAGTTCCTTTCTTTCGTCGAAGACGAGAGGTGGGCGCATGGCCGCGGGCAGCGCAAGGTATTTATAAGTCTATTCGTTCCGAAAGTCCATGTTCTGGGTGCTCGTACGTGTGGGATTCGCTGCGGTCGTATCAGTCCCGATTTTCCTGTTGCTTGTGCATGCCAATCTCTTCTTGGCATCGGCCTTCGCGGCGGTGTGTGCGGTGTTTGCTTGGTCGTTGAGCGAGACGATCATCCGCAGACTGGCAAGGTCAAGACGTCGCTAGACTTCTCTGATGGTCATCATCGCGGATTCTGTAAGGCCCTCGTCGGTGATCAGGCCTTCTTTGTAGTCGTCGAGCGCGGCTTTCTTGTACGTCCAGCTGATGTCGCCTTCGCTGCTCTTGGCCGTCACGTCGAGTTCGTCGATGTCCCATCCGCTGTCTACGCTCGCGATGAGGGCTCCCGCGATGGAGAATATCTGGCCGCGTAGCGTGGGCGTCGTCCCGGTCGGTTTGGTGTAGCTGAGCGACACGACCTTCATCCCTTCAGTCTCGCGCGCGTCGTCGACCTTCATCTTGATTCCCTTGATGTCCTGGTGCTCGAGCTGTCGTGTGAAGACGGTGACGTAGAACTCGTCGCCTGAGAATGTGTCTGTGTTCTCTTCAACGATCGGTTCGGGTTGCTCATCCTCTGCTGGAGGTGCTTCCTCGGTCGTCGTATCGTCGGGCACCATGGTGTCGTCAGTCGGCGGCTGCGGCGCGACGGGTGTCTTGGCCGCGCATGCGGCGAACATGAGCGTTGCGATGGTGAGGATGCTGAACAGGACGTATTTGTGGTTCATGATGTATCCCTCCGCCCTGAATCATGGGGAACTTGCTTATATACGTTTTCTTTTGATGGGCCGCGGTGAAAATGTCAGTTCCTGCCCTTACAGGCGAACGCAGCCCGAATCTGAATCACGCCGACAAGGGGGATGTCCCAGTCGGGGACATGTCGGCCAATAGGGGAGGAAGCCAGCGTGAGCAGGGCAGGAACAGTCGAGCGCAACGAGACGTTCATCGTGGCACTTTTGACGGATCGGGCGGGAAGTCTGCTGCCGCCATCCCTGCTATGCGCTCAGGTCGCGCAGCGCGTCGAGAAGCAGTATCATGGCTTCGGTGTCAAGGGCGCAGTACGCTTCCAGGGCTTCGCGTAGGCCAGGGTGTTGCTCTGAGGGCGTCGCCCCGGTGATCATGCTCACGTAGGTGCTGGCTGCCTGCGAGCCGTCTGTGATCTCCATGTCATCGTATCCTGCGCCGGTGAATGCGGGCAGCACTGCCTTGAGTGACGTGCTTCCATGCTGGGCTGGCGAGTATGCGATGAAGGTGCGGAAGGGGGTGTGCAGGTCGATGATGCGTGCGCTGACGTCTTCGGCCCAGCGCTGTAGTTTGTCGGTATTGATGAGTGCATTGATGATGCCCCTCTCGAATGCTGCGTTGTAGACGATGATGCTGCCAAGGTCGGTGACGTCTTCTTGGAGGCGTCGTATGAATTCTTCTCGGGGATCCGCGGTGGATGCGAGGTATGAGTGGTGCGTGATGATGCCTCCGAGCTCTTCCTGCACATGAAGGCTGTATTGGAATGGGATCTGCTGGTAGGGTCTGGTTGCGTCGAGCAGGGGGATCGCGGTCTGGAATGTCTCGAAGTCGAGGAAGTGCAGCGGGTACCGCAGGCCCTTGATGAATGCGCCGATCTTCTCCTTGTCTATGTGGGTCTTGCCGGTCCGCGCGGCGTCTCGTTGGACTCGCTGGGCTTGCGACAGAGTTGTGTCTTCAGGGATGTCGGTGATCATGCGGTGGCCTTGTGCGTAGAGCCGAAATGCCAGCTCGCCTGCGCGGTGGAGCTCGAAGACGCTTCCTTCTCCGACTTCGCAGCAGGAGTGGATGGTTGAGCATTGTCCTGGCCCGAGGCCGATCGTTATGGTGGGCGCGTCGGATTGGTCGATGATGGCAAGCATAGTATCTACTCGTTTACCAATGTCGCAGACCTTGTCAGCCTTCTCAGTCACATCCGTTGTGGTGAACAGTGATTTGGGGTCGATGTCGCCGTCTTTGATGTATGCGCTGTTCAGGTGCATGATGTAGCATCGCGCGATGCGAAGGCCTGCTCCTTGGTAGCAGTATTTCTGGAATGCGACATCCTCGATGTGTTCGTCTTTGACGCGGGTGCTGCTCTTCACTTCCACGATGTCCCAGGTGTCTTCCTCGCCGGGCACCAGGATGTCCGCGCGCGCGTAGCATCGTCCGTGCGCAAAGGCCGCTTCGAAGAGCGGCCGCCTGCTTGCGAGCATCTGTTTGGTCATACATAGGTTGATGCCGAAGTCCTCTTGGGGTACGGCTGCTCCGTCCGGGTAGAGTTTCTGCGCCAGGATGCCTATCGTGGTGCCTTCGTCCATGCGGCGCTGGGTCGCCTCGTCCACTGTGGGCATTGATTCGGGGTCGTTGACCATGAGCCACAGGCATCTTGGGCAGGTCAGTCCTGTCATGTATCTGGACTTGGTGAGAAGGGTCGGCATCCCGGTGCGAGCCTGCTCTCGTTCTTTAAGGTTTCGCC
>JBDRLR010000156.1:0-5399 GCA_043812855.1 Nanobdellota archaeon
GGCCTGCCCTCGCTATCATGCGACATGACGACCGACAAGAGAACGCGATCATCAGCTGTCAGGCCAGGACACGACACGCTCAACGACTTCGTCTCGCCCTTGAGCCAATTCCCTGCAAGACCGCAGCCATCCTCGCCGCACGGCTCGCACAGCACATCATGACGGTACAGACGCTGACACAACGGAATGGCCCGCACCTCCACAGACTTGATGAAGACATCAGTCTGACGCCCATTAAGGAGATCCACCATGATCGTCCCGGACCCATCCTCAACGACGCCGAAGAAGTCAGTACACTCAATACCTGAGCCGAAGATGCACTTCTGAGGACGAAAATCAGAGTCCAGCACCGAGAAGTACGAACTGATCGCCATGATCAGAAGCGCGAACGCGATCACGAACACCTTGATGCGCTTGGAATCCTGACGCAGCGCAAGCACCACCGTCACGCCGATACCGACCACGACCAGCGGCCAGAACGAGAAACCGGCAAGCTGCGAGGTGCTGCAGTACGGCGCGCGACCCGCCCACGAAGGCAGGAGGGCTTGCACGTACAGCAAGGCCACCGTCACGCCGAAGGCGACGTACATCCAAAGACGCTTCATGACCGCTCCTGAAGAACACTGCCTTATAATAGTTTGCACCAAGGGAGAGGTCATCGCCACAGATGCCGTGCCGCACGCGCTATAGGCTATAGTTGCGGGTCGGCGTACCCGTAGGGTGCGACCCCCGCTGACGACAGGATTCTCAAACTTAAAGCGCGTGCCCGTAAGCACGGCACAGGCCACAGACAACCCGCCACCTTTTTATATGACGAGGGACTCTGCACGACCATGCCGCCAAAGAACATCGACAAGGACGTCTTCGACGCCTACATCAAAGCAGGCAAGATCGCAGGCGAAGCACTCAAACGAGGACACGACCTCATCACGATCGGAGCCAAGCCCGTCCAGATCATCGACGCCGTCGAAGCCTACATCCTCAGCCAAGGAGCGGGCCTCGCCTTCCCCGCGCAGATCTCCATCAACAACGTCGCCGCCCACACCTGCGCCACCGACGAAGACGACTATGTCCTCGCCGAAGATGACGTCATCAAGCTCGACTGCGGCGTCCACGTCAACGGATACATCGCAGACAACGCCGTCTGCGTCACCCTGGGAACCACGCACGCCGCCCTCGTCAAGGCGGCACGAGACGCCCTCAACGCAGCCATCAAAGCCATCAAGCCAGGCATCACCAACGGAGAGGTCGGCGCCATCATCCACAAGACGATCACGCAAGCAGGATTCTCGCCGGTGCGCAACCTGAGCGGACACGGCCTCGGCAGATACATCATCCACACCACGCCCAGCATCCCCAACTACGACTCCGGAGACCGATTCGTCCTCAAAGAAGGAGCCGTCGTCGCCATCGAACCCTTCGCCACCACCGGAAAAGGAGCCATCTTCGAGAGCGACAACGCCACCATCTTCGCCCTCAAGCAACGAAAGCCCATCCGATCACCCTACGCACGAGAACTCCTCAAGGAGATCGAGACATACAACGGACTCCCATTCACGACGAGGTGGCTCACCCGAAAATTCGGAGCCGGAAAGACGAAGCTCGCCCTTCGCGAACTCATCCAAGCAGGCATCCTGCACGAACACCCGCCGCTTCCCGAAGTCGGCGGCGGCATCGTCAGCCAAGCCGAACACACCATCATCGTGGCGGACCCCGTCATCGTGACGACGGACAGCGGATACTTCTGAACTTACGTATCGCGCAGTCATTACATAATTTTATATAGCGCATCGCGCTAGAGCCTGCATGGACGGACTCGAACGATTCAGGGACATGCGCAGGTTCCAGCAGATCGTCTCCGCCATCGCCAAACACGAATCACCCTACCTGCTCTACCGCCTCGGCCTAAGCAAAGACAAAGGACGCGCGAGCAGCATCATGGGCGACCCCAAACGCCTGCGCCTCCTCTTCGAAGAGCTCGGCGGCACCTTCACCAAGCTCGCACAGCTCCTCTCCCTGCGACCCGACCTCATCCCCAAAGCATACTGCGACGAATTCGCCAAGCTCCAAGACCACGTCCCCCCATTCAGCAAGAGCGACGCAGAGCGCATCCTCGAAGAAGAACTCAAGGCGAAAGCCAAACTCGTCACGCTCAAACGCATGCTGGCGAGCGCGAGCATCGGGCAAGTCTACCTCGCCGAGATCGCGGGAAGACCATACGCAATCAAGATCATGCGGCCAGGCATCCAGCAGACCATGCACGCCGACCTTGAGATCATCCACTTCTTCGCCGAACAGGCGAAACGACGCATCAAGCCCGCCGACATCGACCCCATGTTCATCTATGAGCAGTTCCGCCTCTACACCGAAGAAGAACTCGACTACCGCACCGAAGCGCGCCACATCGAGACATTCTACCGCAACTTCCTGCACACCAAGATACTCATCCCCGAACTCAACAGCCACTTCTCCACACGACGCGTCCTGACCATGAGCTACATCCCCGGACGAGACGTCCTGCACGCAAAGCTCACACGCGCCCAGCGCAGACGCGCCGCGCGCGACATCGCGGATGCCGTCTTCAAACAGATCTTCATCGACGGCTACTTCCATGCCGACCCCCACCCTGGGAACATCCTGCTGAGCGTCAAGGCCGCAGAGGTACGCGTGGGCCTCATCGATTTCGGCATCGTCGGACAACTCGATGACCAGCTCAAAGAACAACTCACCACCCTGTTCATCGGGCTCGTCACCAAAGACGTCGACGGGACCGCCGACGCATTCATCGCGCTGTGCAAACCGCAAGGCGAGATATCGGCGAGCGGCATGCGAAGCGAATTCGCCGACGTCCTGCGGCCCATCTACGAAGACCGCCTCAAGACCTACAACATCAGCAGGGCCATGCACACCGCATTCGAGACCGCAAGACGACACCGACTCAACATCCCAAAAGACCTCGTCCTGCTCGTCAAGTCCATCGTGACACTCGAGAGCGTCGGCGCAATGCTCGACCCCGACTTCGACCTCGTCGCGTCCGCAAAACCATTCGTCTCCCGCCTCGTCAAACGCAACCTGCACCCCAGCTATTTCTACAAACAAGCCAAGAACCACAGCCAGGAACTCCTGTCCTTCCTCGTGAAGCTGCCAGACACCACCAACTCATTCATGACCGAAGCCAAGGCGCTCGACGAGCGATTCCGCATCATCAGCCACGACCTCGAACACATGGACGAGCAGATCAAGAAGAACTCTGCCATGCTCTCCCACGCCATCGTCATCGCGGCGCTCCTCATCGCCGCGGCCATCGCCGCGAGCGTCAGCGTCGTGTACGCCTGGACCGTCGGCGCCATCGCAATCATCCTCTCACTGCACATGCTCATGATCTCACGATCGGAGGTGAAGTATGGGTAAGACAGACAAGGAACTGCGCAACGCATTCCTCATCGGGCTCGGCGTGACCGTCCTGACGGCGGAGGCCATCGAGAAGAGGGTCAAGGCACTTGCGAAACAGCACAACATCACCAGCGTCGAAGCCAAGAAAGCCGCGCGTCTCGCCGTCAAGAAAGCGAAACGGCACGCCATGCAGATATCGGCCGAGGTCCGCAAGGCCGAACGAGAGATGCACACCGCGATGAAGAAGACCGCACGGGCGGCCACATCACGCGACAAGACTAGAAGCCGTGTCCGCTAGGCAAGAATCCGTGTCCGCTCGACATCGTGTGCGAGCGGATGAAGATGCAGTATCCGCAATCGCACGTGCGCGTCGAATAGTGGAAGACGGTGTCGAACTCGTCGTGGAACCCTCCTTCATGGGCCTGACCGCAGCGAGGACACATGGTCAACAGGTGCTCATCCAGCGTGAGGTGGATCGGAAGCCGCATGCAGATGGAGCGCACCTGTTCTATATAAATGTAGTCCGGACGGCATCGGAGCTTCTGCGCCTTCGTGCTTTGGTAGCATGCCGCATCCATCCACAAATCACAAATATTTAAAAAGGCTGAGCCACGGAGGGAAGCGAGGTGGTATCCATGCTAAAAGAAATACTCTCATTCATCACCGGCGAGGGCCTGCGAAGCGCAAAAGACGCCGTTCGGCAGACCCGCGAAGAGATTGAACGCGCGGCCAAGGAAAGCGTGAAGCGCGCCATCATCGGCGTCATCATGCTGATCGGATTCATCTTCTTCCTCGTGGGCCTCAGCGCATACCTGGACGCCACCGTCCCATCCCTAGGATACGGCCTGGGCTACATGGTCGTCGGCGGCGGCATGGTCTTATTAGGCCTCATCGTCAAGTGGCTACGCTGAACCATGACACACGCATTCAGCGTCTGGAGGGTCAACCGCGTCGCACGCCTGCGCGGCTACATCAAAGCCCTCCTCGAGACCACGGACATCCAGAACAAGAAAGACCTCGAGAAGATCGGGATACTCCAAGGCAAGATGGATGGATTCATCACGCGGCTTCGCTTCCTGATCGCGAGCCGCTTCGTCTTCTACATCATCATCTACGCGAGCATCGTCCTGGAAGTCATGGACACGGTCGCACTGCCCGAAGAATTCAAGGCACCTCTCGTGCTGGTCTCCCGCGTCTTCGGCGTGACGCTCGCCATCGCGGCAGTCCTCGCCCTCACCCGCGCCATCAACCTGGCATGGGAGGACGTACGCACCCTCTCGACGCACATCATCTCCATCATCGTGCGCCACGACACCACCAAGGCCGAAGACTTCGAGAAATTCATCAAGGGCCTGTAGGCCTGAGCGCCTCGATGGCGCGCGCAAGATTCTCGAGGGCCTGGGTGCCATAGCGATCCTCGAAGAAGTCAGTCGTGTACACACGGCCGCCCGAGGCGAACCGCTGCAGGACCTGTACTCGTTTGGGATTGAAGACCTCGACGGGGGCCCATTCATACTCCTTTCTGATGGCACGCTCATACGCGTCATAGATGCGAGGAGGCTTGCCGAATATCGCAAGATCGATGTCCACCATCAGATCACCATCCCCGCCGCCGGAATCATGCTCACTCGTCTCAAGGATGAGACGAGCCCCTTGCTCGGCGAACGCTTCAGTCAGCTTTGCCGACAGGCACATATTGTACCAGGCGACGGCGCTCCGCTGCTCATTGTCTGTGCGCGTCGGATCGTACACGACATCGTGATACCACAAGGCGCCCTCCAGCGCATCAGGCTCCCGCGCCACATGACGCGCAAGCGCCAGATCCTCGAGGCACGCCTCGATGTGATTGAGCGTGTGATAGTATCGGTGCGGTTCGCTGTACGCAGACACCACACGCCTAAATTGGTTCTCCCCGTTTCCCCGTGCGTCGACACGAGACCACCACTCCAAGAACTGCTGCCTCATCGCACCAGCTCCCTGACAACATCGTCGAACACCGACGCGAT
>JBDRLR010000157.1:0-4204 GCA_043812855.1 Nanobdellota archaeon
CCGCCAAATTCAACGAAGCCAAAGAGAAGCAAGAGACAAAATTCTACCGCGGCGTCGAAGGCATCAAAGCAATCCTCGAAGACCAGATACGCGAATCAAAGCCAGTCTACATCATCGGCGCCGCCCGAAACGCGAGCGCCATCCTCAAGTACTACCTGCCCCACTACACCTCGAAGCGCGTGAAACGAAAGCTCAAACTGCACCTGATATACGCCGGAGGGACGCGGACATTCGCGGTCCCCTACGGCGAGACACGCTACCTGCCCGAGAGCTACGCGAGCCCCGTGAGCACCAACATCTACTCGGACAAGGTCGCAATCATCGTGTGGTCGCACGAACCCGTCGCCATCCTCATCAAGAACCCCGCCATCGCCAAGGCGTACAAGAGCTACTTCGACCTGCTTTGGAAGCAAGGCAAGATCCGCAAGGAACACCCCGCGGTCGTGCCGCAAAGCGACGAAGTCTAGACCTTGTAGATCAAGGAGACCTCCTTGTCGACGTGATGGAACACGACCGCCTCAGGATACAGCTTCTCGACCTTATCTTCATAGTCAGACCATGCAGGATCGTACGGACCCATATGCCACCGTATGATGACCGCCTCCTGCTCGGTGAGCGGCATGTACCGCTGAATCATGGCGACCGACTTCTCCCCATGACCGATCGGAAAGGCATCATTGGCCTTGTAAGGCTTAGCGTCTGAGACATTTCCGCTCTTGAGCGTGTTCGTGCCATAATAGTCTATCTTGCACGCATCATGCAAGAGACCCGCCACGATGACGCTCTCAGGCGGAATCTGGAACCCGTACTCCTCGACCCTGCGGTCGAACTGGCGATAGACCGCGAGCGAATGCGCCGCAAGACCACCCTCGACGTTCCCGTGGAACATGGTGCTCGCAGGCGCAGTGAAATAATCGCTGTCCCGCAGCCAACCGACAAGGCCATCGACTCCCTTGCGATCAACTTCCTTGAGCAAGGCAGTGATCACTCTCTGATTCTCGACGATATCGTCGAGGAACACTCTCTCATCCTTTCTCATCTTCATCACCTACTCTCCACTCTGCGACGCATAGATGCGCCTGACGTCAGCCGTAGCGGCTACCTGCGAAACAGGCTTGTCATCACGGATCCCCTTGAGCCACCCGATGCGCAAAGAATATGACTTGCCGTCCTCAAGACCGCAGCTGTGCCAATTCTTCCCATAATTGATGTTCATCGCGGCCACCTCGACCAGAACAGAGCGATAGGGCGTGATGTACCTATCAGGGATATGCTGAGGCGGCACGTTGTCGCGCATCGAGACCACATCAGGCCTGGTCGCGCGCGAGCGCTTGAGCAGCAGATCAGAGAGGCGTTCATCCAACCCCTCGCGCTTGGCATTCACTTTCGCAAGAGTCTGGTAGGCGCCGACATCATCATCATAGGTCCCGCAGAGGACCTGACCGATGCGGCCACCCTCAAGATAGAGCCCGAGCACGACAAGATCCAAGTTCTCCGCCCGCTTGAGCTTGATCCAATCCTTGGTCCGCGAACCAGGAACGTAAGACGATCGAGGATCCTTGCAGACCAATCCCTCATAGCGATCCGAGACGAGCGAGTCGAACAGCGACCCGAGGGCCGCCGCGTCATCGACGACATGCAAGACGCTCGGCGAGATCTTCTTTTCGAGAATCGATTCCGTGATGGCGCGGCGCTCAGACAAAGGCTGATCGATGCGCGCGGCACCCTCCCAATACAGCGTGTCGAAGACACGCAATGCGACCGGGTGATCCTCGACCACACCGCTGCGCAGATACGCGTCGAGCCCTTTGTTGCCCACGCGCGAACGGAACCTACGCTTGACTGCATCGAACCCCGCAACACCGACACGATCCGCGCCGATGAGCTCAGCATCCAAGATGCATTCCGGCAAAGCAGCCAATGATGCTTGCAGCTCAGGGAACAGACCAAGCTCGATGCGATTCATGCTCCGCGTGAACGCTCGGACCTCGCCTGCGCGCTTGTGGACCTGCATGCGATAGCCGTCCTCCTTGACCTCGGCAAAGGTGCGTCCGCCGTGACCGTCGATGATACTTGCGTACTGATCCTGTGCAGGACCCAGATAGATCGGGTTCTGGCTTTGGACCGGCTTGAATGGTTCAATGTCTTCCATCTTTGTTTCCTCCGACGAGAGAAAGGATGGCGGATTACTTAATCATTTGAGGTGATGTACATCACCTCGATACTGGGTCGTCCTCGCACCAAGCTATATGCGACCATATTCTTTCTTTGACACGCATAGACTTCCGACGGCGACAAAAGAAAAGGCATAAATACGAGTCCTTGGATGACAGGCAGATGGCGGATGACAATCTCTACACCGAAGGCAACGGAGACGCGCAAGCGTCAGACGTATACCGCATGGCCCCGATGTTCTGCAGCGACTACAGCGATCCCGCAACGCAGATGTGCCGCTGCCATCCGCGCACCGGCGCGCGAGCGGAAGAGATGCGCGCAGCGATCATGAGCCACATCGGCGCACGCGGCTCGCGAACACTGGACGGCATGGTTGACTTCGTGCGCTCAGGAGGACTGGGACACGACGAAGAAGGCCAAGAGATTGAACGTCTCCTGCGGGCCATGCACGGCGACGGACTTGTCCGCACGTATCTGCGCCAAGAGAAAGCGTTCGGATTCCTGTACACCTTCGCGGTAGCAGTGCCTGAAGAGATTTATGCGGCGCTAGCAGATACATACCGACTCCCCACATTCCATGGGAACCTCGACATCGAACGGCTCGCCGCAGAGACCGAAGAGATCAAAGCGCGAAGCGGTCAGAGCGGATAGAACACCTTCTTGAAATCAACGATCCTGCCACCCTCGACTTGGACACCCTCCATTCTGAGCATCCTTATCTTCGCTTCGGGTCCTGATGCGAAGCCACCCAAGGAGCCGTCGCTTGCCACGACACGATGACAAGGCACGCTTGGAGCGCGAGGATTACGATGCATG
This sequence comes from Nanobdellota archaeon, assembly GCA_043812855.1. GTDB lineage: Archaea > Nanobdellota > Nanobdellia > Woesearchaeales > JAHJEM01 > JBDRLR01. The sequence goes on from JBDRLR010000157.1 coordinate 2,992, forward strand.
GCCTGGCCCACCGCACGATAGGCCCTGGTGTCGAGGGCGCGCGCGATCTGCGCATACGTCGTCACCCTGCCCTTCGGGACCTTGCGCAGAACGTCGTAACATCGCTGCGAGAATGTTCTCATCGTGAAGAGCACTGGACGAGACAGACTATAAAAAAGCGACGAATGTTTTATAAAGTGCCTGGAGCTACCTGAGCCATTAGTCATAGCCGAGGTGATGTTATCAATGGCAAAGAATAAATCTGACAACACATGGTTATACGCGATCGCGGTAGCCCAACTCCTGCTTCTAGTCGTCGTGGTCTTCCAAGTCGGCTCACTGAGCGGCAAGATCGGGACCGCTCCCGCGGACGACGCAGTCGTCAAGGACGATGGCACCGATGTGCAAGCACCGCCACCGACAGCGCCCGTCGCTCCGAAAGTCGACATGACCAAACTTCTAGACGATGACGCCGTACGCGGAGACGCCAAGGCGCCCATAACGATCGTCGAATTCAGCGACTACGAATGCCCGTTCTGCGCACGATTCTACACGCAGACGCTCGGACAGATCGAGACGAACTACATCGACACCGGCAAGGCGAAACTCATCTTCCGAGACTTTCCCCTGAGCTTCCACCCGCAAGCTCAGAAGGCCGCAGAGGCCGCTGAGTGCGCAGGCGAACAAGGCAAGTACTACGATATGCACGACCTGCTCTTCGGCAGCGGAGTCGCTGGAGGCGTTGATGGCTTCAAGCAATACGCAGCCGACATCGGACTCGACACTACGGCATTCGACACGTGCCTCGACTCAGGCAAGATGGCCGCGGAGACCGCCAAGGACATGCAGGACGGAGCCGCCGCAGGCATCAGTGGCACGCCAGGATTCATCATCAACGGCAGGCAGATCAGCGGCGCATGCCCGTTCGCCACATTCCAGGCAGCCCTTGACGCGGAACTCGCAGGCAAGGACTGGTCAGTGGACCGCTGCGTCCCGACGATCGCGTAAACATTTTATTCTCTTTTCTTTTTCTCTTATGGACATCAAAGCGTTCCAAGACAAGGTACTGACGCATTATGCTGAGCAAGGAAGAGACCTGCCCTGGCGCAAGACGACGGATCCCTACGCCATCCTGGTGAGCGAGATCATGCTCCAGCAGACGCAGGTGAGCCGCGTCATCCCCAAATACGAGACGTGGCTGATGGCATGGCCGACCGTAGAGGCGCTGGCGGGC
>JBDRLR010000158.1:0-2615 GCA_043812855.1 Nanobdellota archaeon
AGTACACCCTGCGGGTCGAGCCCAAAGAGCCCTGGAATGTCACGTTCGGAAACGACGGCGGCGCATGCATCGCAGTCCAAGCATATCATGATGGCGTGACCGCAGGGCCAGCCGCAGGCTCCGTTCCCTACTACCTCCTCGACGACGCGACGGTGATCGTCGGCATCTACCAACACGTGCGTGAACGCGCGCCGGTCCGCGTCGGATTCCTCGTGGGCTTCGCCACGACCGATCAGGACGGAAGACCGAGCATGCTCTACAACAGCATGGAGCTCTCCGAGAACGCGAATCCGCTGAGCGGCGAAGGACTGACCCGACTGACCACGCACGCGCGCGACTACCTGAAAGCGTACGCACAGGCCGCTGGCTTTCGGCGTGTCGCTATGGGAACGCACAACTACAACACCGCCACCAACCACCTGCCGCCTGAAGCCCTCGTGACGCCGGACTACGCCCGCGAAGAGCTCGAGAAACTGCCCGACATCATCGAGACCGGCTTCTTCTCCGAAGTGCTTGACAAAGGCCGAAGCATCAAAGGAGACTGGGCATGGCTAGCGTGACCGCCGCGGTTACGTCACATCAATGGAGCTTATCCGGTGGAAGAGTGCTGCGGAGGCTTGCCGCTCCCTCGGGGTCGCGGGAGAAGACCTCGCATGCGTCCTATACGCTATGCGTATCGCATACTCGGGATCCATCTCCAAGGCAGTACTCTTCCCGACTCAACCAGCATGGCTTGCGTGAACGCTGCAAACATATAAAAGCCACAAGCTCCTCGCACATGGCATGGCACGCGCGCACATCGGCAACATCGGAGCAAAGCCATTCTTCTACGAACTCAATACGCTGACACGACACGCCGCCGTCCTCGGCACGACAGGGTCAGGAAAGACCGTCATGTGCAAAGTCCTCATCGAAAACTGCATGGCCCGCGGCATCCCCATCATCGCCATCGACCCAAAAGGAGACATCGGAAGCCTCGCCGTCACGGACAAACACTTCGACTTCCGCCCCTACGGCGGGATGGACGCGCGACGCGCTATCGCCCTAGCTCAGAAGACGGCGCGGACGATCAAAGCGCAGGGAGTGGACACCTCGATCATGGGCGCACTGGCAAGGACGGCGACCACCATCTACACGCCCAAGTCGAGAATCGGAACCGCAGTCAACCTGCTTCCCAACCTGACCGCGCCGGACTCATTCGCGGCGAAGACGACGCAGGACCCAGGGATCATCGCAGACTTCGTCGAACCCGTCAGCGGATCGATCCTGCAACTGGCAGGAATCAAAGGAGGCTCGCGCGAGAAAGCACAGACACTCATCGCGCAGATCCTCACGCATCACTGGAACGAAGGAAATGACCTGGGCGTCGCGCAGCTCATCGCACAGATCAACGATCCGCCATTTCAGACCATAGGGCCGCTTGCGGTGGACGACTTCCTCAAGGAGACCGAACGACTGAAGATCGCCGCGCAGATCAACCTCATCCTCACGTCCCCCTCCAAGACCGCCTGGAGCCAAGGAAAGGCGCTGAACATGCGCGCCATGCTCACCGCAGGGACACTGTCCGTCTTCGACCTAAGACACTGCGCAGGCACGGAGGAGAAACAATTCGCCGTCGAACACGTCATGCAAGAACTGTACAAACACCTGCTGCACCTGGGCGGGACCGAGAAGCTCCGCTACGTCCTCTACATCGACGAACTCGCCGGGCTGCTCCCTCCACCTCCATCCAGCCCACCCTCCAAGAAACTGCTGGAGCTACTCATCCGCCAAGGACGCGCCATGGGCCTTGGCATCATCGTAGCCACACAGAACCCTGGCGACATCGACTACAAAGTGCTCGGCAACATAGGCACACGATTCATCGGGAAACTCCGCACGGAAAACGATATCATCAAAGTGGCGACCGCCACCGACCTTGCTCCTGCACGCCTCAAGGCAATGGTCGCCGAGCTTAGAGGCGGAGACTTCATCTGCAACAACTCCGTATCCAACTCGACCAAAGCGATCCACGCCAGATGGCTCCTCACGTATCATGGAGGACCACTGAGCGCCAAGGAGATCGGGTGGATCAACGATCACTCCACACTGGCTCAACGGACACCTATCACGATCCCAAAGACAGAGACCGTCAGTCGGGTCAAGCCAAAAGGATACGTGAGCACCAAGACAATCCTAAGATGGCACGCGCCAACAGCGAAAAAGAAACGAGGGGCGCCCTCGCGCACCGTCACAGACACTACTCTCGGCAAGCTCATCAGGCAAGTCAAACGGCACGCGGACGACAGCACAATGAAGATCAGTCTCGTGCGCGCCGAGCGATACGTGCCGCATCTGCGCATCGTCATCGAAGCCAGACCAATCAAAGGCCTGGATCTCGACCTTCAAGGACCATACGTCTTCGACCTCACCAGCAAGGCGATTCCTATCGGCAACTACCTCTCGACGCTCGTCTGGAGACAATACACCGAATCAGACCTCGCGATATCACCTATCCGCAGAAGCGTCAATTCGGCGTTCGACTACGCGGTACGCGAGGCCCGCCGTGGACTTCGACGCACCTACCATGAGAGCACCATCCAGCAAGCCCGCAGCGAGGATCGCGCCGAAGTGGA
>JBDRLR010000159.1:0-5543 GCA_043812855.1 Nanobdellota archaeon
ACGCCTAGCTCAAGGAAGATATTGACCATGTCCCACCTCGTCCCGTTTGCCAGACTCTTGATTTATAAATGTTTGTGTGGTGGGTGTTGGTAAAGCTAATCGTTACCGCCCTTAAGGGTGTCGCGAAAATCGGAGATTTTCGGGACCTCGGAAATGCCTCGCATTTCCGCGGAGCGTCATCCAGGCCAGAAGCGATGCGACAAGGGGGTAGCCCCCGCACCCTTTAGGAAAGCGTGCACGGAAACAGGAGGGACGTGAAGTCCCTCATCGTGGCCATCTTGTGGGAAGAATGCCACGGTGTGGGCTTGCAGGCGTAGACTGCAACCCACCTCGCCGTCAACTGCCGAAACGGTTGTCGGGGATATGTCGCCAATCGACCTGACGTTGACAACGCGAACAGGGCGGAAACCTGGTGGTTGGGTGTTCGTGGTCGCCGCCCTTACGGGCGAACACAAGCAATGACTGAATTCAGCTGACAAAGGGGTGGTGCCTCACGGGCAATGTCAGTCATCCCGGCTAGAAGAGCGTGTTCGCAGGGCAACGACCACATTGGCCCTTCCATCGCAACACTTTAAAAACGAAGGAGACTACGAAGGTCCATGGCCCTGCACATCATCGGTATCGGTCTGTGGGACGAGAAGGACATCACCGTCAAGGGCTTGGAACTCGTGCGTTCCGCAACGGTGGTCTATCTGGAATCCTACACGTCCTTGCTGTCCGTCCCGATTTCGACCCTTGAGGCATTCTATCAAAAGAAGGTAATCCCTGCAGATCGCTTCTTCGTGGAGAATCATGGTGATGAGATCGTGGAGCAGGCCAGGGCGTCAGATGTCGCCTTCTTGGTCATCGGCGATCCGTTCGGCGCTACAACACATATGGACCTCGTCTTGCGTGCGCGACAGCAAGCGGTCAAGGTCAATATCATCAACAACGCGTCCATTCTCACCGCCATAGGTATCGTGGGTCTGAGTCTCTACAAGTTTGGTAGGACGGTGTCTATCCCGTTCAGTGATGCCCAACCGCCCGACACGCCGTACCTCGCGTTGGCGGAGAATCGAAAAGCGGGATTGCATACGCTGCTCTTGCTTGACATCCAGGCGGACAAGAAGAGGTTCATGACGGTCAGTGAGGCGGCGCAGTACCTCTTGGCCGCAGAGGCAAGGCTTGGTCATGGCGTCGCCACGGACAAGACGATGGTTGTCGCCTGCGCGCGTATCGGCGGTGACGCCGCGATCAGATATATTCCTCTTGGCAAGGTCCCCTCCTTTGATCTGGGTGGTCCGCTGCATTGCATGATCGTTCCGGGAGACTTGCATTTTCTTGAGGAGGATGCGTTGAAAGGTTGGGTGTAGAATGCAAGAAATCTTACTGCAGCAGGTGCTGCCCTTCTCGCACACGCTTGCAGGTGTGCAGGCAGACATTCCCCGTACGGGACAACCCCCTCGTCTGCTCTCTGCTTTGCTGGTGGCTGCTCGTCCTTAAGGGCAGCACCTGCCATGGTTTGGCCGCTCCTGCAATAGAAATTATTTTAAGCTAGCGCTCCAAGGGGTGTGGCATGAAGAGGTGGATTGCGGTCTTGCTGGTTCTTGTGCTCTGCGCGGGTTTCGTGCATGCCCTGGAGGATTGGGAGTTCTTTGCCGCCGGCGATTTGAACGTGCCGTGCCGAGCCGATGGCCCTCCGTTCGAGCAGGTGTCTAGGCAGGTCAATGTGATGAATTTTCCTTTCAGTTCGATTTATTGGCTTGATGGTAAGGCAGTCCAAGATAGTAAGATAGTGACTTTTGATACTCAGTGGGTCTCATTTTCGCTTGATTGTCCGTCTAGGCTCTATCCTGGCTTCGGTTTGGTGTGCAGGATTCTCTGGGATGGTGAGTCCGTCGGATATGGGCCAGGCATCTATGGATTGACTGCTCAAGGGACCTCGACCGGTGCCGATGCAGACGTGCTTCTGCAGGGTCTTTCTTCTCATCAGTGTGACATTGTGATTCCTCCGTTCATGATTGATTGGGCTGGCGATGAGTATACTCTTGTCCTTGTGGGTGCCATAATTAAATATGTTGGTGAGAAGCAAAACCTCCAGATGGTTTTCTTTCCTCCTGATGGGATCAGTATGAGTCTCATGTCTGATTATGGTGGTATCTTCCGTAAAGAGAAGTATATGGACACATCCTTGTCGGTGGATGCGAAGGATCATCGAGCGGTGGTTCCGTTGGATCAGTTCTTCTTTGATACCTACAAACAGGCAGATATTGTCTCGGGGCCGTGCAGCTACGACAAGCAGTCGCGATCGCTTATCGTGGACGACGCCGGCGAAGAGGCTGACGTCGTCTGTGTGGTGAGATTGTCCGGGCTCGCTCTTTTGCCAGGAGCCCAAGTGATTGATCGAAAGCACGTCGACGAGATAAAGGCTGCCGGGAAGAACTACATACCTTGGAATGAGATTGAACACGCCACGGTCATGATGGACCCCGACTCAGTCTCGGATGTCGAGGAGGTCCGTGTCCGTTTTCGCCCCGAGAATCTTCGCTCTGTCATCGGATCGCCTTCAGGCGTCGAGATGGAGTCGGGCGGTCATGCGAGTCTCGACCTCAACGAGTTCTGTTACTATCAGGACGGCTCGTTCGGCGATCGATACGCGGCATTCGCCAAAGACATCGTGCTTATTGATATGTCTTCGTTTCCTGGTCGCGTCTCCCTTGAGGGTGGTGTCCTGTCGGTCTCCGCAGAAGCAGTCCCTTCATCCGTTTCTCGCGTCATCACTATGTCGTGTTTCGGCAGTCCGTTGAGGGTGCCGGTGTCTATCAAGGTGGAGGGCTTGGGGTCGGTTGAAGATGCTGATGTGCCTGTCATCGCCGACGTGCAAGGACCCATCGCCTCTCAGGTCTTGGATCCCTCGGTCAACAAGGATCGTTTTGCAGCCGTCGACCTTCTGGACAAGGTCAATGAGGTTCGTCGTCGCCAGGGCGCCGATTTGCTTGATGTGGAGCAGACGATCGATGACGCGGAGCGCAACAAGTTCACGTATCTGTTCGAGCAGTCGTACGACAGCAGGACTCATGCGGTGACGATGAGGATTTCGCCGTTCAGGCCGATTTCCATCGACATCTATCAGCGTATCGACAAGTCGACGGCGCAGTCAGTGGATGATATTTCGTTCACTGATTTGCCCGAAGGAGTGTCGGTGGAGATTGTCGATCCTGATCCGCTCATCGTGTGGCATTTCGATCGTGTCGACGCTCCGATGGCGGTGACGTATCAGGTCCCTGAGGGTGTCGAGGAGCCAGTCACCGCAACGTTCGTGGCGGCGAAGATTGAGGGGAAGACGTACGTCAGTCTCGACCTTCTTCTCGGCATCTTGGTGGTGTTCGTGGTCGTCGTGGGTGTCATCTTCTTTGAGCGCAAGCCCAAGCACACGCGGTGATGGTTGGGTGTCTTGATGCCTGTTGTGGCTCTTGTCGTTTCACCGAAATATTTATAAAGAAATCTCCTGGTGAACTGATGTGCACAAAATGATGCGCTCAAGGCGCGGCATCAGTCCGCTGATAGCTACGGTTCTCCTCATCGGCTTCGCCGTAGCGTTAGGAGTGATGATCATGAGCATCACCAGCAATGTCATCGCGGATAGCTGCGATGAGATGCAGTTCAACACGGAGCAGCTCTGTTTCGAGTCTGGCCTTGTCTATCCCTATGTCGTCCTCGAGGATCAGAAGATCGAGAAGTGCACCAAGTTCCGCATCGATCCTGCGGCTCTTCCCGCCTGTTCAAGGTAAGGTTTTAATAGGACTTCTTCTTCGTTCCTTTCATGAAGGTCGTCATCGACAGCGCAAAGACGCTCGAGGAGAATGCCGCCGCATATTTCGAGTTGGCGAAGAAGGCGAAGAAGAAGCTTGTCGGCGCAAAGCAGGTGGTTGAGCGCATGCGCGATCGTAAGGAGGAGATCGTCGAGAAGAAGGTCCAGGCGCCCAAGCGTATCGTGCAGCGTGAGTGGTTCGAGAAGTTCAGGTGGTGCTTTGCCGCTTCAGGTCAGCTTCTCGTCGGTGGCAGGGATGCCACGACGAACGAGTTGGTGATGAAGAAGCATGCTGACCAGGATGATCTTGTCTTCCACACGGAGATCAAGGGTTCTCCGTTCATGGTCATCAAGGCGGGTGGTAAGCCTATTTCGGAGGCGACCAGGATGGAGGCCGCCGTCTTCACGCTCTGCGCGTCGAAGGCCTGGAAGGCTGAGCTCGGCGGCGCTGAAGTCTTGTGCGTCAAGCCGGATCAGGTGACCAAGCACGCGAATGCGGGTGAGTTCCTCACGAAGGGCGCTTTCGTCATCCGTGGAGAGACCAAGCATCTTAGGCCTGCGCTCGAGTTCGCGGTCGGAGTCTACGAAGAGAAGATGATGGGTGGTCCTCTCTCGGCGGTCCAGGCGAATTGTGAGAAGTGGGTGAGGATTGCGCCGGGCGACGGGAAACCGAGTGACGTGGCAAGGAAGATCAAGCGGGCATTGGGCGGCGATCTTGACGATATCGTCCGTGTGTTGCCTTCGGGTGGTTGTCGTGTGGTCGTAGGTGATGGCAGATGACGGATGGCGTGCGGATCATGGATGTCCTCGGCCTTCCTCTCGCTGCGAATGTGTGTGGGCAGCGGTTGCGTGAAGTGGTGTCGCTTGAGACGGTGAGCGTGGCGCATGTCCTCATGGACCCTCACGCGCAGTCCCTGTATCATGTCCATGATCATATGGATGAGGTATACTACGTGCTTCGTGGCAGGGGTTGTCTGGTTCTGGATGGCGACGAACATCAGCTCTCGACGCATTCCTATCTGCATATTCCTAGGGGCGTCCCACACATGTTCCGCAATGAGGGTGATGATGAGTTGGAGCATCTGGTCTACGCGTCCCCTCCTTTTGATCCCTCTGATGTGCGCCTGGTCGCTGATGCGCCTCCGATCAAGGGGGTGTCCATCATGCATGGTGCGGACGCCAAGGCGCATCCTTTGGTGCTTGCCGGTGATGGCGTGGCGTTGTATGAGCTGTTTGCGACTGCGCAGGCTGGCGGCTTGGGTTTTCAGTTGGCGCTGGGCAAGGTGCCTGCGGCCCACCAGTCGAGGTTGCACACGAATATGCTCAATGACGAATTCTATTTCATCGTTGACGGTTCGGGGGCGGCACAGGTGGCTGGTGATGTCGCGCAGATCGTCCGTGGCACAGGTGTATATGTTCCTAAAGGTGTCCCTCGGGCGTTTCAAGCCTATGAATCTCTTGAGGTCTTGTGCTGTACTTCGCCGCAGTATGATCCTGCCGGATTGATGCTGCTTTGAGAATGCGGTTCTGGAACTGTAGTCCGATCTGGTGAGGTGGTGGATGAGGATGGTCGGCAGGGGTGCTGTTCTCGGCGTTTTTTGCACGCCTTATAACGCCACAACCTTTATAAAAGGGTCCCGTTTCCACAGCATCCATGGCAAAGCAGTCGGTTGAGGCTCTTATCGAAGGCGGAAAGGCTACTGCTGCTCCGCCGCTGGGTCCTGCTCTGGGTCCCCTAGGGGTCAATATCGGC
>JBDRLR010000160.1:0-10097 GCA_043812855.1 Nanobdellota archaeon
AATCCCTCGACGGCTCAAGCCTGTCGACTTTCCATGAATGGATGGCCAGGCGAGCCAGCCGATTCGGTTGAAGATGAAGCCGGCGCGCCGTGCGCTTGCCCTCCAGTCAAGACGGGCGAAACGATGCACGGGCGCGCCAGCCGACGACACTACTTCAGGACGTAGGTATTGAAGATGTAGAGGATGCGACCGAGGACCTCTGCGTCCTTGATCGGGTCCAGGGGCTCGCCGACCTTCGCGAAACTGGTGACGATTCGCTGGTTGTCGGGCGAAGACAATTGTCCGCGACGCTCCGCCAGGGGCCGACGGTCCTCGATCGCCACAGGGAACACGTAGGAGCTCCAAATGCACAGAGGAAGGCCGTTGGACTTGCTGCCCTCGACGAGAGACACGCTCTCGATCGTGAAGCGTCCATCCTTGGCGCGGACGCAGCTGATCTCGTGCACTTCCAAACCCCTACCCACAACCGCCTTGGCCTCGTCTGCGTCCTGGAGGAACCAGAACATGTTCATAGGCCGATTGAACGGAATGAAGAACTTGAACCTGTAGATCACGATACCTCCCTTCCGAAGGTTAATGACCGTGCTCGCGTCAGACCTGGACCTGAGCCTGACGCATGCAGAACTGCAGGTGACCGATCACCCGCGCATCCGTGATCGGCTCGCCCAGGGTCACGTTGACGTACGTGATGCCCTTCTGACGCGGGCTGACTTCAGGACTGCGAAAGTCCGGGGAGACCTGGGCGACCGGAAAGGGGATGATCGGCAAGGCCGACTGCTCGTTCTCCCCGCCGATGACCATCAACGACCAGGAGTTGAGGACGAAGACGCCCGACGTCATCAGGACCGCCTCAGCCTCGTAGACACAGAATCCCCTCGCCAACGCGATGGATGCGTCGGAAAGGGATTTGACCCAGTGGAAACTCTCTCTTGCGGGTCGGTCCCCGGATAGAGGAGTAATGGCAACCCAGAACTTGAACGGGTTCACAGGAACCTCCTTCAGAAGGTTGAATGACAGATTCGCGAAAGTCGCGGGTCAGCGAGGGAAAACGGTCTGGTCGACCAGATGGTCATCGTTCATGACCGCTTGCAGCGCATGGCGCAAGTTCACCTGTGCACTCTTCACTGCTGAGTCGTCAGGGTCCTTCATGAGCTCACATCTGTCGGCCGACGTCGGACGCAGAAACACTTCGTCAGCCACCATCCTGGAGGCTGCGTCGAAGCTGCGATAGCGACCTGCCTGCAAAACGGGCCGCGGGGGCTCGCAGGACCCTTCGGAATGCAGTTCGACGATCAACAGATAGTGACTGTCGATAAGCTCATCGACGGTCACCTCGTACCCTTCCCACTGCCCTTCCCAAGAACGGAGGGTGAGACTCTTGGGAGAATCCGTGGCGGACGTGGAGTCTGCCGGGCCGTCGGCCTGACCGCAGCCGACGAACACCACCATGAGAACCCTGCCCAGGATCAAAGCCAGAATCAAGGACATGAAGATGCGTTTCACGGTACCTCCTTGCAGAATGACAACATCGCGCGACGCGCGAAATGACCATGAAAGAGACGGGAGACGCGGACGAAGAGCAGAGGATGATGCGCCAGGACCCAGGCATCAAACAAATCCAAACCCATCCTGGGAACGGCAAAACACGCTCAACCATCCGCGCCTCCCAAGGTCAGACTACCGCCTACAGTAGGCGCAGGACACAGACTCACTCAGCAGGACGTGCTCCGATGATGTCCATCGGTCGAACGCGTCCCACACCGCGTCGGAAGGATCCTGTGCCTGCTCGATGTTCTCCATGTTCTCGCAGACGAACCCGACCGCGACCGTGACGATACCACACAGACCGATGAGGTACGGGTTACCTCCTGTGGCCTCCACACACTTCGCCCCGACGTAGGCGGCGATGCCCGCGCACGAGTAGCTACGCAGCTCCTGGAAGTACTCCTGCCAACCCACACCGTCGGGCGTGAATCGGTCGTTGAAGACGGCGCGACCAGTGCGCACGTCATAGATGATACCCCCAACGCTTCGAAGCTGCGCGACGATCTCACCTTGCACGGTGACCGCGTAGCCGACCTCAGCACCGTCGTCACGAGTCCCACCCACAAGATAGATGGAACCCACCCGACCCACGGTCACGTCCCGAAAGACGATCCCATCATGGTCGACGATGTCGTAGAGCGCCTGCTGCGCCTCAGGCACCGGAACAGACAGCACCGTGAGCGTGCGTGACTCGTCCTTGGTGAAGTCGCCGGAGGACTCATTTCCTCCGTACAACTGCTTGAGCGAACCCCAGGTCGTCTCCTCCGCCGCGCTCGCCTTTCTCGGATTGACGATGACAACGACGACTGCGATGATGATCATCGCCGCCAGGAGGACGCGACTGAGCGTCCGATGGCGAGGAACTCGACCGATCATCGCGACGGACAGACCCATACTGATACCGCCCAACACCATCATCGGACGAAGGACATGCTGGAACGTCGGCAGGAACGAGAACGCCAACACCAGCAACCCGACCACGAGGAACACGAATGCCAACGGCTGAATCTTCTCGGCCATGGCTTTCTCCTTTACAGGCAGGAATCCTTGCGGAAACCAGCCTTGGGAATGGAATGCGCAAAGCGCGCACTCCTGACTTCCCCCCCAAACCAGCAAACCATAAATATATAGGACGCCCAAGCGTCGAAAAGGGGTCCCCTGCGTTCCCGTGGCACGCCCTCCTTTCAGCCCTCCATGGGACCAAAGCGACAAGCGCTCACCAAGAGGCGAGGGAGAAGGCTAGTACAGGACTCTGTTGATCGCGCGGCCGGCCACCCGATCGAAGGCCAACCTGCTGTCGCCGGAGAGCCGCAAGTCCTCGGCGGTCCAGTGACCTTCCTCGAGGAAACCACGACCATCCTCCTTGAGGACGTAGCGAGCCGCCGAGACCTCATCATGCGGGTCGCCGCCGAACTTGGCGGTGGAATCCTCGCTTGCCAAGCAGATGCTGATGTAGAACCGAAGGTCGCGGTACTCCACATAGGTAATACCGTCGCCACGTCGAACCGTGACGTCTTCCAGGTCGGAATCCGCCACGCTCAGCGTGCGGACGACCGAGTCGATCTGCGAGAAGACTGCGGGGTCCTTCGACTTGTTGGCACAGCCGGCGATCAGGAGCGCGAACAGAGCGAGAACGAAAAGAGAGAATCTCACGGTACCTCCAGTTGAATGACAGATGTTCGTCAGCTGGCCAAGCGGATTGCAGCCTCCAGGTTGCGACGCAGATGCCACAGCACGCGCTCATCCGAGACGGGTTCACCGAGGCGGACGGTGCGGTACACGATGCCGTCGTGTATAGGTATGTCCTGGAGGCCAGCTGCGTTTTTGTTGTAGATCGGGAAGCTGACGCTTCTGAGAACGTCGATGATGGCTTGGGCGTGGGAGTCGTTGAGCCACGTCCAGGAGATGATCGTGAAGACGCCGTCGTTCTCCTCGACTTCCACTTCAGCTACCGTCTGACCGCCCATCACCCTGCGAGCTTCGGCTTCGGAGGCGTACCACCCGAACGACGCATAGTCCATGGGCTTCGGGTTGAGACTAAGGAACGCCAACCAGAACTTGAATCGCATGGTTTCCCTTCCTTGCGCGTAGAGCGCGAAATGACAGACCCGAGGGGCAGCAGTCACCTACATATCGAGGGCGAAGTGCTGATCTTCTTCGCGGGACGTCTTCTGGCGACGGCTACGACGGAATCGCTTGTCGCAGCGTTCCGCGATACTGGCCGCGAGCAAGACTGCTATGATTGTGGTGAGCATGGAGAGCATCCCAGGCACTCTGTCCATGTTTACAAGGAACGCGAAGCAACTGCCTGGCATGCGACCAAGGCAATGATGAGGAACCGGAACCAGGTCCAACGCATGAAGGTCTCCTTCCTTGAATTCTGGCTTTTCCGGGGTTTTCCGCGTGGTTGTGCGAATCGTCCGTAATGCCAACTAGAAGAAACAGACAGAAAGTCCCACCTCTTTTGGTGACCATCCGTCAGATTGGCGTTGCCAAGGGTTTTCCGGTCTTTCCCGAAGGAATTCCGAATGGGATCACATTCGATGCGAGGCACGTCTCTTCAACATGTTCCACACGTATGCGTCCAAACCCAAGGTGCTTCATCAATCCGTTACGACCAGCGTCTTTCGCCATCCCGTCACAGATCGCTCCTCAACAACATTCAAGATCCCAAGGGATATGAGTTCATTCTTGATCTCATTTCCTTTGCGTGCCGAAAGACCCAAATGTTGGTACAGTTGGGAAATTGACAAATCTTGTCGTTGTCGTATTGCGGTGATGAAGTCTTGTTGTGGTTTTGTTAATGAATGTGAAGTCTTGATAGTGGATGAATCGTTGTGTTGTTCTTGGTTAGTAGTGATATATCCTGGTAGAGTATGGCCTTGAGTATTTAAATTTTTCTCTACCCTATTTAAATGGCCGTATATAGGGTATGTATCTATCCTTTTAGACCCGTCAAAACCCCCCCTGACTGGGTCCTTGGCCTTGTACGCCCGGAAGACCCTCTGCGGCTCCCAACGCCGAAGCAGCGCCCCCGGCTGCGCAGGCTCCTTATACACCCCCTGGAGCTGCCATATCTCATCCTCAAAGTCGTGGAAGCGCATCTGCGAAACGAATTCACCGCGCTTCTTGAGCTCATGCTCCTTGGCGAAGACCTTGTCATCGGTGTGCTTCTTCTTGGGAATGCCGCCCGAGAGCGTGTGCTCAGCATTCATGTGAAGCACCTTATCCGGGAAGAGCTGCTTATACATCATCACCGCATCCTTAGGAGCGGAATGCACACGCTCCGTGTGCTCGATCGACGCATCGATGCGCTCACGCTCCTTGGCCGTCGACTCGAATCGAGGATTCATCGCTGTGAGATGCTGGACATTATTCATGAGATTGTGCTTGTACGTCGTCAACTGCGACTTGTCCGACTCCCACAATTCATCATTGACATAATCAGGATCCACATCATCCGCGACGGCGACCGGAGCCGTCGATGGCGGAGCACCCACTATGCCTGTGCGACGGAAGATGTCCGCCTCGGCATTCGGCTGCGGATCAGTATCAGGCTCACGCGCGGCCGCGACGATACGACGCAGCATGAACGTATCGACAAGCCTCGACACACGACGACCGATCATCTCATCAGTCATATACATCTTGTTCACCTCGATGAGAGGGAACTTCACCAAGAACGGAGAATGATACCTATCAGCAAGACGCACGATGCCCACACCCACAGGCAGCATGGAGAAAAAATTGCGCTGCTCAGTCATCTGCATGACACCAGAGATCTCACGGATATCGAGCGGCAGCATCTGCTGGAAAGCGACGACGCACGCAGAATTGCCCGCGACGACATCGCTGAGCTTCGACACGTGCTGATCAAGACAGACCAGCGATATCCCATACTCACGCACCTCACGATAGATGGACTCCGTGATGCTCTCCTTGAGAAAGAACGTCTTGTCCTTAAGGAAGATGTTATGCGCCTCATCCACGATGATGGCGCTGCGGAAGTCATCGCGAAGCTCAGACTGGTTCGCCTTCAGATACTTGTACAGATACGTCAGGACGTACTCGCAGAAGAACTTCTTCTCCGTCGCGCCAAGCGACGCCAACTCGAAGATGACCTGCTTGGAGAGCAGATCATCGACGGCAAATCCGTGAGGATCATTTGAGTTGAGGGTCTCGCCGAAGGATCCGAACGTCATGGAATGCGCGATACGAAGCGCAGACGTCACCCACTCCGCGTCACGACCACGCTTATCCTCCCTATCACGCTCCTCAAGGCGCTTCTTCACATGAAACCACGTCGGATACCGCTTGGAACCATGGTAGACTCCAAACTTCTTGAACAGCTCATCGAGCGTCTCGGAGAGCACCTTATGCACACCATGCGAAGCGTTGAAACACTCATTGATGGTGTCGGCAAGCACGCCGATCCACTCCTTTGGAGCCACACCCTTCGGCGGCGCATTGATATTCACGCGGAAATGATTGGCCACATCGCTATTCCCCACGGTGAAGAGGAGCATGGACTCATCCCATTCCAGCAAAGGACGAAAGGACTTCTTCCAATCAAAGATGATGAACGGCTTCTGGCGCGCCATGAATGTGCGGATGATCTGATAGGCGAAATTCGTCTTGCCAGACCCCGACATGCCCACGACGCAGACATGACGCTGCCAATCCTGCTCACGAAGCCCGAAGGGGTACAGCTCTTTCTCGGCATACGTCACCATACCCAGAGGATAGGGACCGCCGATGATGTCTTTAGGAGGAGGCTGCAACAACACCCGTTCATGCAGAAGGGAATCATTGAGATGCTTGACATAGAGTGCGTTGAGCATCTGCTCGATCTCGAACTTGCGATCACGGTCCTCAGTGAGCTTCCAGGTGAGATAGATCTGGTCTATCTTGCTTCCGAGGACTGGCTTGAGCTTGCGACAGATCTCCTCGACATTCAAGAATTCACGCGCATACGCCATGCGTGCCCTCACAAATCGATGATGTTCTCAAGAACACCAAACCGCTTGACCTTATCCTGGATATCATGCACATGCATCCGCATCTCCTGCTTGAGGATCATGATGTCCTTGAAGCACGTGACCTTCTCAGAGACCTTGGCGAGGTCGACTTCGATCTCCTTCTTCTTGAGCTCGATCATCTCGCGAGGCGAGAGTTCGATGGTGCGGAACTGAGTCTTAGACGAGATGAACGCGTTGATGCTGATCTTGACCTTCTCAAGGTCGGCCATGACCTCCAACGAAAGATTGCGACGGGTGATGATGAGATCATCGATATCCTTGATCAGCTCGGCGACGGAAGCGACACGGTCGTGCTGCAGCTCATGCATGAGCTTCTCCACGTCTCCCTGCTGCTTATCAGCGGAGACGTACTTGCTTGCCAGCTCGTCCAGCATCCCTTTATCGAATTGAGCATCCATTGTTATTGGGTATTCCGGGGTTTTCCCAGGTCAATTTAAAGGTTATGGGTCCTTCTATTTAAAAAGGTTGCGTGGCTCACTTGTAGAGCAAGCCATGCGGCAAGTTCAAGTAGGGCAGATCCGTAGGATCGCTCTTGCTCTTGCGTACCAAGCGCTTCTCGCGCCCGAAAATCAGCGTCAGCAAAAAGTGTCTCATGTTCACCACCTCATCGTTGATACCCACATTATGGGCAAACCCAGATATAAAACGACACGAGATGATTTTCGCACAAAGACGGCCAGAAACGAGCAGAAACCCCGTGAAGGACTACACGACTCACTTTATAAAGTCAGATGCGGAAACAACGCTTGGCAGAAGGCGGAAATAGTGCTCCTTATATCCCACCCAGGCGTCGTAGGCGCCGACACTGTCCGAGAAGTTCGTCTTGATGCCCTTGAACGTCGTATGGAAGTCCCTGGTCTCCTTGGCCAGCACATAGAGAATGACATCCCAAGAGCCGATGGTCTTCTCCGCATGCACGATGGTGCTCGTAGTCCTGACGTACTCGGTGAGCCTTCGCTCAAGATCCTTGTTCATGGTCTTGAACTTCACAGCCACCGTGAACCACTTATAACCAAGCTTGGACACATTAGCCAAGATGGTGCATGACTGGATGATGCCGCTTCGGATATAGCCCTTTATTCTGTAGTTTACTGCATCCGCAGACAGCGGGACCTGCTCGGCGATGCGGGCGGCAGGCAGCCTGACATTCTGCGAAAGCATATGGAGCAGCTTCATGTCCAGATCGTCGAGACGCGTCTCCTGGAACCTATCCTTCTGAATAGGCTGCAGGAGCTTCTCAGGCTTGAGCATGGGCAAGGCGCAGGCATGGTACTCAAACACATCCACCACCATGTCTCGCTCCAAGATCACATCATGGAACTCCTCAAGCATCTCCATCACCAACGTATTGAACTGCTGGATGTCCTTGGCGATCATGACAATCTCAAGGTCCCAGCGGTCATGATACTCTATTACGCTGCGCACGTGAGGGTGCTGCTTGAGGTGGGAGAAGAAGGCGTCCCTTCGGTCTGGCTGACGCTCATCGATATCGATGAAGAGATGGAAGTAGGAGTAGCCGAAACGGGATATGTCCATCACCGGGATGAAGGCCAAAAGGACGTTCTGCTCCTGCATCCGCTCGATACGGTACTTGACGCTGTTCTTTGCCAGCTGGACCTTCTTGGCGATCTCGGAGAGCGGCTGGCGGGAATCATCGAGAAGAAGGGTGAGGATCTTGCGGTCCTTCTCGTCGGACTTGAAAAGATCAGTCACGTCTTCGTTCACTCGGCCCAGAGTCATGCTCACTTTGAGGTGTGTTTGCTTAAAAAGATTACGATTTGTAAGATGATGGGCTTGAAAATCTGCTCGGAGGGGCAGGAAAGACTATTCTTATGAGACTAGAAAATGAAGGTGCGGTTTTGTATATTGGTGTAGTATTATGTATATCAAGAATACGCTAGGGCCAAGCACTTATTCATACCGTATATTCTCCATTCTTAGACTCTGACACGCATCTACTGATTTAACATTACTAATCCATTTCTTGTTCCTGAATTGCCGGGAAAACCCTTCAAACTGCAGAATTCACCTACGTTTACATGAATCATAGCAGACACCAAAAGGCAAAAAAGTCATATCGGAATCGCCGGGGAAATATGACGCGGCCGATACTGCACCTAGATTCGCCGATCCAAGGGAAAAAGAGCTCGCAGAGGCATCAGAAGTGAGTGGATAAGCAAGACAAATAATATTTCTAACCAAGATATGTATCCAAGAATGAAGTGGTTCATTTATAAAGGAAACAGATCAAGCAGATGACTGATGTCGATGTTCATTTATAAAGAAGACCATGAGGGACGTTATACTTTGTCTCCGGCTCTTCATCGTCGTCCTCTCGATCATCGAGTCCTAGCAATCGTCGTATCCATTTCATGGGGAAAAATGCGGAGAGGCGAGGTGTTGCGGAGGTGTTTATGAGGACTAGCCATAGCGGCAAGCATAGCGGCAAGGGATGCACTCATTACTCACCTCTCCGTGACAACAGATATCTTGGTGAACTATATAAATATTTCGTTTTTTGCCACTCGTCAGGGACTTCACTCATCTGACATCTATAAGAACCCGACAAACCCCCCACATCTGTGGCCATCACGTTCTCAGTCCTTACTGGCGGAGCCCGCACCGAAGACTACATCGCCGCAGGCAAAATGGCCGAAGCATACTTCCGTAGCGCAAGCGACCCCGAACAGTTGGCAGGCAACCAGATCACGATCGAGATGGTGACCCAGACATTCCCCCTATCCGCAAACATCATCAAAGACAACGAGACCGTCATCGGAAGCACATTCATCCTGCCATGCGACCAGTACGGGATGAAGAGTTTCATCAGCGGTCAGACCAATGAGCGAGAGCTTTTCTCGCACATCATTTCACATGCGCGAGACGCGTCCGAATGCCTCTATCTGGTGTCGGCGTACATCCTTGGACCCCACCGAGGCAGAGGCATCGCCACGCAAGCAGTCATCGAACACATCAATGCATATATGGTCCCCCTGCCTCATCCAATCCTTTTCGCCTGGCCCTGGAGCGATGAAGGCAGCATGCTCGCGCAGCGCATCAGAGCCAAGACTGGTCTTGAGATGCACCTCAGATAAAGCCGTCACGCGCATTGATGGCGCACGGGCTCTGTCCTAAGTCTCAAGAAACCCCTGATTTCGTAATGCTGCGGAGCATCTGCCCTCCCTTGCGGTCCGGAGCACTTCGACGAGGGCAATTCAGATGTTGTGCCCTCGTCTGCAACGAATCCAAGGCAGAGTCACTACGCTTCGCTGCGTTCCCAGCCTTGCCTCCAGCGAGGCAGCATCACCACAAATGAGGAGACTTAGGACAGAGCCTGCCCCACGACGATGCGCAAAGGAAGATTTAAATAGGAAGCACCCATCCCCCACACCAGGTGGGCCCTGCCCCCAATAACGGAACTGGTGGCGGCGCTGGCGGAGTCCATCGTGCAGGGCGCGTCTACCGACTACGACAAGGCGGCGAGGCTGGAGCGCTTCCTGGCGACCAATTACC
>JBDRLR010000161.1:0-3129 GCA_043812855.1 Nanobdellota archaeon
GTCTGCGCCTGCGATGATGTGCAGTTTCCCGTGCGCAAGCAGTGATGCGGTCTTTTGGCTCTGTGCTATGGGGACCGCTTCGTCCTTGTCGCCGTGGATGATGAGGGTCGGGATGGTGATGCGTTTGGCGGCGGCGTAGCCGTCGTATTGCTGGTAGTCTTCCACGAATGTGTAGTTGAGACGCACGGGTGCGCCAGTCCAGAATGTCCGCATCTGGTATCCTTGCTTCTTCCAGGCGTCCAGGGCGTCCGCATTGACCATCTTGTCCCTTTCCGCGTAGTTGCTGACTGGGGCGATGAGGACGAGCGCGGACAGTTCAGATGTCTTTGATGCCGCGATGATGGCGCATGCTCCTCCGAAGCTGCATCCGACCATCGAGATGCGCGCGTATCCCTTCGCTCGCGCGTAGTCGATGGCGTGCATGATGTCATCGATGCCGCGGGTCATGGTGACGTCCTCGAAGTCGCCTTCGCTGTCGTTGTGGGCGTAGAAATCGAAGCGAAGCGTCGCGGTGCCCGCGGCGTTGAGGCTCTTCTCGAGGGCGATGTACTTGGCGCCGTCCTTTCCTGAGAGGAATCCGTGCGCGAGGATGACGATGGTCTTCGCCGTTCCAGGGTCGGCGAGGATTCCCATGACTTTGTTGCCTTTGGTGTCGAAGAACGTCACGCGCTGCGCGGTCATCCTTTATGTCCCTTCCTGCCAGCTGTTGAGGTATTTGATCTGCTCGGGCGTCAGCGTGTCGATCTGCACATCGAGGTCTTCGAGTTGCAGGCGGGCGATGTCGTCGTCGATCTTCTCGGGCAGTTGGATGACGTCGGCTGCCATCTTGCCTTTGTGCTTGATGAGGTATTCGCATGCCAGGGCCTGGCCGCAGAAGGATGTGCTCATGACCATGGACGGGTGGCCTTCGGCGCAGGCGAGATTCACCAGCCGCCCCTCTCCTGCCAGGAAGACCTTCTTTCCGTTGATCACGTATTCGTCGAAGTAGGGGCGTACCCGTCGCTTCGACGTCGCGGCCTTGTCAAGGCCTGCCACGTCGATCTCGTTGGTGAAGTGTCCTGAGTTGCAGAAGATTGCGCCTTCCTTCATCTTCTTGATGTGCTCGACAGTGATGACGTCGCGGTTGCCGGTGACGGTGATGAAGATGTCTCCTAGGGATGCGGCGTCGATCATCTTCATGACGCGGAATCCGTCCATCTTGGCCTGCAATGCCGGGAACGCGGCGACTTCGGTGACGATGACGTTGCTTCCCAGTCCTTTGGCGCGCATGGCGACTCCTTTGCCGCAGCTTCCGTATCCTGCGACGACGACGGTCTTGCCGGCGAACAGGATGTTGCTCGCGCGGATGATGCCGTCGAGCGTGGATTGGCCGGTGCCGTAGTAGTTGTCGAGCAGGTGCTTGGTCTTGTTGTCGTTGACGGCGATGACGGGGTACTTGAGGGCGCCGTCTTTGACCATGGCGTGCAGTCGGATGATGCCTGTCGTGGTCTCTTCGCATCCGCCGATGACGTCCTTCATGGCTTCGGTGCGTTTGGTGTGGATCTCGCTGACGAGGTCGCATCCGTCATCGATGGTGATGTGCGGTTTGAAGTCGATGACGTAGTTCAGGTACTTGTAGTAGTCCGCGTTGGATTCTCCTTTGTAGGCCCAGACGTGGACGCCTTCTTTGGCAAGGGCGGCGGCGACGTCGTCCTGCGTCGAGAGGGGGTTGCATCCGGTGATGGCGACTTCGGCTCCGCCTGCGCGAAGGGTGCGGACCAGGTTCGCCGTCTCCTTGGTGACGTGGAGCGCAAGGCCGATGCGAACGCCAGCGAACGGTTTCTCCTTGGCGAAGCGTCCCTTGATCTTCATCAGGGCGCCCATCTCCATCTGGGCGAGTTCGATGTTGTTGGTTCCTTGCTCTGCGAGTTTGATGTCCTTGACTTCGTATGTGTTCGTTGTGTCCATGATATGCACCAGCAAACAAGTGGCCGCAAGAGGTTTATAAGGTTACTGGTCTGATACGGCACGTGTTCCGCGCCCACTTTCTTGTGGAGCCATGTCTGGGTATTGTCATACGTGACCAGCCGCGCCTGTAGCGGACAGGAATCGGTTCCTCAGATCCCCAATCGAGTCATGGTTCATGCGGCTGATGATGACTCTTAGCTTCAGGACGAATCCATGTGCGTCCGAGAGGAGTGCCTGCGCGCTTTCTCTGGTGGCCTCGTCCTTGTCGGTCGTCACGTAGTATTGTTTGTCGATCCTCTCCTTCTTGGCCTCGCTGATGGTCTGGTGCGCCGCATCCTCGTTGAATACGATGTTGAGGAGCAGGATGGATCCCGCATGGTTCTCGCACTTGATGCCTGCACGGAAAAGCGTCGCGAGCAGTGCGTCGTACATGGCATAATACGACATGCCGATTGAATTCTCGTAGAGGCTGTTTTCGAGAAGGAGCTTCGCGGACTTGAGGCAATTCTCCGATTTTCCTGTGTAGGATGCGCAGATCGCTTCTGATGGCTCGACCAATTCGAGTTTTCCTTCCCTGCTCAGGTTAGCCAAGAACCTGTTTTTCATAGAATGCCTCGAACCCCTTGATGATGACGTGATCCTTGATGATCTCTCTGATGAGAGGTGAAGCCTTCTCGAAGGTGCCGATCTTGACGCTGAGCCGAGGATAGAGCTCTTCGATGGTCTTCTTGGTCTTCCTGTTGGTGGTTTCGACGTAGATGTCGATGTCGCTGTCCTTCTTCTCCAGTCCTTTTGCGTAGGAGCCGAACAGGATGATCATCTGGTCGTCCGTGTGCTTGAGAATATCGTCGATGATGATTGAGAGTTCAGGGTGCTTGCTGACGAGCTTGGTCAGTTTGTTGAGTTCTGCCTGCAGGATGAAGTTGCGGCAGATGAGATTGTCTCGCAGGGCAAACACCCGATTCCTTCCTTCCGTCTTTGACTCGATGATGTTGTCGTTCGTCAGATCATTGAGCTTGCGCAGTACCGTCGTGTGGGGCTCGCTCAGTGCTTTGGCGATGCCGCGCACGTGGCTTGGTCCTCGGAGCAGCAGCTCGACGATGTCCAGCTCCAGATTGTCCCCTTTTTGCACCATATGCACCACTAATGGACCAGCAGTATTTAAATCTTTCGATGGCAGGG
>JBDRLR010000162.1:0-27683 GCA_043812855.1 Nanobdellota archaeon
ATGACCTCCATGCGGCCATCACCATCAATGTCCGCGAGCGTCGGATCCCCGCTGATGCTGTTCACCGCGTCCGAGTCGAGGAACATAAGGTCAACCTTCCCCACATCCTCCACCGCCTGATACACCCACTTCTGATGACCCGCATCATCAAGACAGAGGACCTGACCTGACTTGGTGCCCACCACGATCTCCATGCGGCCATCACCATCAATGTCCGCAATCGCAGGATTCGTCAGCACCATGCCTGCCGCCTGCGCAGTCCACGCTGCACCGATACGACCGACCTTGGCCTGCGATATCTTCCTTAAGAATTGACCCACGCCACCCATCAGGTCAATCACTGCTCACCTTTTTTATAAACTTTTCGCCAGGAAGAAGATGGCGGGACGTGAGCGGGCCGACGAATAATACAGGGCGCGGAAAGCCCAGAAACACCAATGCGACCACAGAACCGAGACGTCATACCAAACAATAACTTTATAAACATTCTACCTTGAGAATCGACCATGTCTGAGAACCTTCTCGAAATGATCGAGGAAGAAATCAACAACTATCAATCCATAGACGAACTCAGGCTTGCCTTCATCAAACACGGCTATCTCGAGAAGGATATCGACGAGGCAGTGCTCAAGATCACACGATCCGCAAGGAAGCTGACGCACATCGAAATGAAGGCGGACCGCCTCTTCACATGGAAAGAAGTGCTCGACCGCGTCGGCTTCGGCTTCGTCACCCACCAATTCATCAACATCCTCTTCTACCTCACCGGCGCAGGATACCTGCTGCTGGGCCTGATGAACGGCCTCAAGGCCATGCTGAGCATCATCTTCTCATCATTCCTTCGCGAATACAGCCAGGTCCACGACCTGAGCAAGGAATTCATGAGCAAGACAGGCATCCTCTTCGGATTCAGCTTCCTCATCATGGCCTGGGCACGCCGCATCGAGAACGTATGGCTCTTCGCCTTCGCGCTGGTCCTGGGCGCGCTCAGCGTGGTCACGTACGGCGACTTCTACAACAAAGTCATCAAAGAGACCATCAAGAGCCAGCACAAGAGCTACTTTTTGAGCAGAGTATCCTACTACGGCATCCTCATCACCGCCGTGTGCCTGCTCATGTCCGGATGGCTCATGGAACGGTTCCCCGCCGACGGCCCGTTGCAATGGATCCTCGGCGCAAAATACCCTGTCTACGGGTACCTGCTCTCCTTCGAGATCAGCGCATTCACATTCATCCTCGCAGGATACGTGCTCAATTTCCTGCCCTACAAGCGCCAAAACAAGAAATACCCCTTGATCCGATTCACACGAGAATACATCGACCACATCACCAGCAAATCAAAGGTATTCCTGCGAAACAAGCACGTCCTGATGCTCCTCGGCATCACGACACTGCTCGGCGCAGTCCAGATCCTTGGCAACTCATACTATGGCATCTTCATCTACAAGACATTCCGAGAGCAATGGCTCGGCGGATTCATGAACGTCGCGGCCATCTACGCCATCGCCCTGCTCGTCAGCTTCATCGGACCGTTCCTGACCAAACGAATCGAACGGGCCATCGGCCTTGCGCCCATGATCGTGTTCGGAGTCCTGCTCATGGCCCTCATGCCCTTCACCCTAGCATTCAATCCAGACCTCTTCGCAGTCACCATAGCCAATGCCCTCTCCATCATCGGAGCAGTCATCGTCGGCGTCGCCCAAGGACTGCTCGCACGAAGACTTCTGAGCGACAAAGACCGCAGCACCTACTTCGCCACCAGCGGCATCATGTCCACAATCCCCTTCCTCCTCCTCGTGCCCGCAGGGGCGTACCTTGCGTCCCTGCAACCCGACCTCTCGCACTTCTTCGGAATCCTCGCAGGTCTCCTTGTCGTCGTGATCATGCCACTGTCCTTCGCCCTGGTACTGAGCACCAACCACCACAAGATATGACTGCCGAGGCAAAGCTTTAAATCAGACGCCAGATTCTAAGGCTCCATGGCACGAAAGCTCCTCGACCTGCTACGAAGCGTGACCCCGCTGAATGCGGCGCACAAAGAAGTCGTCCAAGAAATATACACCTTTCTCGACGGAGACCAGCGCAAGCGTTGCGTACAGCTCCTACGCCAGAAAAGCATCGCGGTCTTCAGAGAGCATCTCCCTGAGAGCATCGTGAAAGGATCCTACCCCCAGTTCAACGTGCTCAAAGAAGAGAAGAACCTGCTCACCTACATCGCAGGCATCAACAAGATCATCAAGCAGAAGGCCATCGAACAGTTCCACGCGACACTGTCCGTGCGAGCCCATGACCTCATCATCGAACGCCTGGCACCGCATCTGAGAGGATACGAACCAATCAAAGAAGCAGTAGCAATACAGCTCTTCGCGACCGAGAACTTCCACATCCTGCTTCTCGGCGATCCAGGGACAGGAAAGACAGACATCCTGCGGGCAGCAAGCGACCTGGCACCCATCTCGTCCTACGGCCTCGGCTCAGGAATGTCAGGTGTCGGCCTGAGCGCGACACGCATCGGCAAAGAGCTCATCAAAGGCCTGCTTCCTTCAGCACACGAAGGGATCTGCTGCATCGACGAACTCAATCTGCTCCGCCCCGAAGACAGGGGCTCCCTGCTCAACGCCATGGAGAAAGGATTCATAAGCTACGACAAGGGACGAAGCCATATCAAAATCCCCGCCCGAGTCAATGTCCTTGCCACCGCGAATCCAAAAGGAGACCGATTCGTGTCCAAGAAGCTCGATATGACACGGCGACAGATGCCGTTCGACGAGGCGCTGCTGACACGATTCAATCTCATCTTCATCGTCCGAAGACCAGACGTGGCACAGTTCCTGCAGATCAGCAAACGCATACTCGAAGGCACCAAGACCCGCAACCGCCCCGAAGAGACCCAGATGCTGCAGAGCTACATCACTCACGCCAAGAACCTGGAAGTCACCATGCCAAAAGAGGCGTCCGAGACCATCATGCGGTACGTCGAGCAGCTCAAACGAAAAGAAGGGCGGCTTCTCCTGGAAGTCAACCCTCGCATCGTGCACGGCATCATCAACATGACAAAGGCTCGAGCACGCATGCATCTGCGCAGCGAAGCGACACAAGAAGACGTCAACGCGGCCATCGCCCTGATCGAGCATGCCACGACAAACATCTAACCCTTCGACGAACCAGTCAACAATCTGAACAGCGCGACAGATCCACACCCCAACACGAACGCCACAGGGATCGCTGCGACCACGTTAAGCTCAGTCGACAGACCAGTCATCGTAAAGGCGACGCACGAGTCAACCTTCCCATCAGCATATGTGCAGTACGCCGCATCCAACATGAGGATGGCCACGATGAGCGCGAACAACAACGAGAGAACCACGACAATCTTCACGACATCAAGCCTAAGAAACGAGAACAAACCCAAAAGGCGCCAGCCTAGAGCCTTGAGACGCTCAAGAACCTTGGGAACCGCCATCTACTTCACGATAAGCATCGCCCTGGCAGGAGTGCCCATACGCTCGCACGCATCGTCCTGGATGACGAACCTGCCCGCCTTGGTCGCATAGAACTCAGCCCTGCGCAAGTCATTTCCCAGCACACGGATATCCACATCGTACTCCGGGACGCTGATGATATGCGTGCGGCTCGTGTCGCCATACTGAGTCGCGTACAGCTCAACACGATCGCCACGGCTGACCACGATCTGCTGCGGCGTCAACTGGCAATTGAAACTGATTATCTTCGCCGAAACAGCATTCCCGCTGATCCGATCTGGCTGATCATAGACCGCGTATCCCGTAACGTCACCCGTCGGAATCCTCCCGAGACCGACGAAGAGTATGATAACAAAGCCGATGCTCAAACCCCAAGCATAATGAACCAACGTGCTCTTCTTTCCCTCATCCATACGTTCCACCCGCACTCTTGCTATGATGGTATCCAGTACGCCTATTATTTAAATCTTTTGGGTCGACAGGCCGCGATGAACGTCTCGCCACAGGCAATCTGCGATTGCCTTATGTCGCCGGCATCTTGCGACATTCGCTCGACTGTTCCTGCCCTGCTCACACATTCTCCTGCAGTCTGCCGCCGACATGCCCCCGACAGGGGCGACCCCCCTGTCGGCGCTCTTCCGCCACGGTCAGTATCCACCTCTAAGGGCAGGAACTGACATTTTCACCACCGCCCCACAACCCGCAATATTTTAATAGTCCAAGCCCACAGGACCCGACATGGCCGCGCCACGAACCCAATCCAAACCTGCCAGCACCGACGAACGACTACGGCGACTCGAAGAGGACGTCGCATCCATCAAGAGAACCCTGGCCTTGAGCACTACTGCGCAGCAAGAACCAGCAGCAGTCATCGCGGCGGCAGCACCATCCGCCAAGACGGCGAAGGCCAAGGGAAGCGTCGAAGAGAACATCGGTCTGAAATGGATCGGCTACATCGGCATCTTCTCGCTCATCATCGGGCTCTTCTTCTTTCTGACCACGCCAAAGACCGACCTGTTCGGCCACATCGGCAGGATCGCCGCCGGCGTCGTGGCAAGCATCCTCATCATCATCCTCGGAGAGCTGTTCGCCAAGAAGAAGCAATACCAGACATTCTCATCCATCCTGACCGGCGGAGGATTCGCCAGCCTCTACTACTCGATATTCATCATGTACCATCTGAAAGACTACCGCGTCGCCCTTGGCGTCAACGAACTGATGGACGCGGCGATGCTCACCATCGTGGTGGCCGCCATGATCACGTTCGCCCACAAGCGAAACTCGGCGACCATATTCACAGAAAGCTACATCCTCGGCTACGTCACCGCGATCATCACCAATGAGACCACGCTGTTCACCCTGGTGTACGGACTGATCCTCACCATGAGCCTCATCTATCTGGCCCCGAAGAAAGGATGGCATGGCCTCTGCATCCCCGCGCTGCTCGCGAACTACATCGTCTTCCAGACCTGGTGGGTGCAGCCAGGCAACAGCCACATCACCGCCGTCGCATTCCAAGCGCTGTATCTAGCCATATTCTTGGTGCTGGCACGACGCATCTATGAGCGAGCGCACACCATGAGCGTGGTCCTCGAGACCATCAATGGACTGCTCTGCTACCTCACCATCGCAGGCATCCTCATCTGGTGGAAGGAATTCAGCTTCTCGGACTACGGAGGCCTCATCACGCTCGCCTTCGCGGCACTATACATCCTCGTGGCATCCTTGGCCCGCAGCGAGACCGCACGAGCCATGCGCATCACGGACCAGACCATAGCCATATTCTTCCTGACCCTGACCATCCCCATCCAGCTCGACAACGAATTCGTCACCCTCATATGGGCAGCCGAGAGCATCATCCTCGCTGCGCTGTCCGTGAGACTTTCGAGCAAGACGCTGCGCTACTTCGCCTACGGCGCCACAATCATCGTGATGGGCAAGCTCATCTTCGTGGACAGCTGGTCGCTGGGCGACAAAGAATTCCTCGGCATGAGCATCCGCCTTTGGAACTACCTGTGCGGCGCCGCCACATTCTACATCATCTCGGCCCTCATGCACGACCGCAAGCAGGCCACACAGGTGTCCGACACCGCAAGCAAGAGCCTCACCCCATTCTACAACATCGCGGCAAGCCTGACCCTGTTCATCATCATCCCGATGGAATGGCACAGGCACGTCATCACCCTGCTCTGGGTGGCGTTGAGCACCCTGCTCATCTTCGCAGGATTCGGATTCAAGGACCGCAGCCTACGCCTCACCGGACTGGCATTCATCGCCGTCGCCCTGCTCAAAGCATACCTCATCGATGTCTGGCAGCTGGAGACCGGCATCAAGACCATGATGTTCATCCTACTCGGGGCCATCCTGCTCGTAGGATCGTTCACGTACGCCAAGTACAAGGACCAGATTAAGCAAGCGGTGACACGATGAAGGCGATCCTGACCGCACTCATCATCACCCTGCTCGTCATACCTTGGAGCCTCGCATTCAACGAACGCAACTATCCCCACTACAAAGACATCATCGTGACCTCCACCGACGCACCCGCCTACGTCGAGATCGACGTCGACGTCCTTGAACGTATGCGCCTCGACGGGGCCGACCTGCGCATCGTCAGCGAAGGACAGGAAGTGCCATACAAACTCTTCTTCGACCAAGGCGTCCAGCTGACCGAAGAAGTCGCCCACCAAGGAACCATCCAATCAGTATCAAGCCAGCACGCGGACTTCCGGACACAGACCTACTCACCCTCGGCGATGCTCGACGGAGTCTACACCCAAAGCGCCAACAACTACTTCACATTCGACACGCTCAAGGACTCAGGCAGAAGCTGGCTCATCATCAACCTAGGCCAGAGCATACAGACCACCAGCGCGAAGATACATACCAACACACCACCCAAGACATACTCAGTCGACGGAAGCCAAGACGCGCGGACATGGACCACGATCAAAGGAACCACCAAATACACCGGCACCATGATGTACCCTCAAGCGGCGCTCCGGTACCTGCGCTTCACCTTCACATACGACAACGACATGAATATCAACGAACTCGAAATCTTCGGCCCATCCACGGGAAGACTGATCATGCAGGCCGAACCAGACATGACATACCGCCTCTACTACGGATACCTGCAGGCGACAGCGCCAGCCTATGACGTCACGTCACTCTACACCACGACAGACACACCGACATCGTACCTTGGAACCCAAGTGAGCAATCCCTCGTACAACAACGACGTCGACACCGACGGAATCTCAATCGGAGACAACTGCCCTCAGCTGCCCAACGCAGACCAAAATGACATGGACGGCGACGGCATCGGAGACGCATGCGACAACTGCCCAGGCCTTGCCAACGCAGACCAGAGCGACTCAGACTTCGACAGAATCGGCAACCGATGCGACAACTGCGCACGGGTGTACAACCCCGACCAGCTCGACAAGAACCTCGACGGCATCGGATGGCAATGCTCAGACGCAGACCATGACTTCATCCTGAACCCCAAAGACAACTGCGAGCTCGGAAAGAATCCTGACCAGGCGGACACAGACAAGGACGGCATCGGAGACGCATGCGAAGACGATGACCAAGATACGGTGCCGAACTACGCGGACAACTGCCCAGGAACACTCACCACAGACACCGCCGACAACGACTCGGACGGCGTCGGAGACGCCTGCGACAACTGCCCCGCCATCCGCAACGCGGATCAAGACGACATCGACAAGGACGGACTCGGCGACGCCTGCGACGACAAGGACGGCCGCATCATCGAGAACAAAGGATTCGTGTGGTCCATCATCATCGGCGGCATCATCATCCTGGGCATCCTGGCGTTCAACCTCAACAAGAAGAAGCCAGGCTGATCACATCAAACCGTTCTGAAGACGTTCATTGCCACCACGCCTGAACAGCAACCACAAACCAGTCCTCAAACCCACCTACAAAAGCCCAAGCCAACGATAGAAAATGGGGACGCTGGGATTCGAACCCAGATCTGCTGGTTTGGCCTACGGATCGTCATCGGCGGTTCGCCTCAGCGCTCCAGTAACTGGAGCCAGCCATTCTAGCCAGGTTATACTACGCCCCCTTGAGCCCCAAGGACCGATGGCGGCTATTTAAAGCTTTCCAGAACCTGTGATTGCCACTTCAGCGACGAGAGGAACGCCTCGCCCGAGGCGCCCTGACCTGCCTGGCCCTGCGTATGACCTGCAGGCGACCACGCCTCATCTCAAGGACATACATGCCGATGACGATGATGAGCGCGATCAGCCAGAATGAAAAGGCGCAATGCGAACGTAGCCACGCACCCGCGCTAGGCTCAGGCACATCGATGATCTTTATCGTGATGACCGGACTGTCGACAACACCACCACGCTGATCATCCGCCCGGAAGACGACAGTCTCAGTGCCGAAGTAATCACGCACCGGAGCGATCGTGGCGACACCGTCCACGATATCAATCGAGAGGTTCCTGCCGGAGACAGGACGATAGACCAAGACGTCCTGGTCAGGATCAGAGAAATACTGGTTCAGATCGATCATCAACGAGGTGTCCTCAAACATCTCATAATAGAGCCTCTCCTGCACAGGCACATACTTGCCACCATCATAGTGCGCAAGCAATGCGACGAGAAGGACGGCGAAGATGGCAACGATGAGCAAGGCAATCGCCAGCATGCGCTCCTGCGAATATGACCTTCTGCGCAGCATCAGGATGTGATCCTCGTCACTTCGCAAAGCACGAACGATCCATGCCAAGAACACGAACGCGACCGCAAGGATGATGATGATCAGCAGCGCGATGAAAGCGGCAAGGCACACGGCATCTCCCGCCAACTTGCGATAGACCTGGACCGAGAAAGGGACATCCTGCACAGACACTTCCAAAGTGAAGATGTACTTCTCACCACTCTCAAGATGCGTGAGCGTCAAAGTATCGACATAGATACCGGGCCTGAACTCCGGAAGGTTCTGGGCCGCAAGATGCACTACCGCACCGCTTGGACCCACATCAACTGTGGACTCATCGACGGAGAGGAACTGAGATTCAATGGAAGCGGCATATTGACCCGCAACGAGACCTGACGAAAGGACCTGAATCGTCGCCTGCGGAGCATCATACCTGACGTGAACCTTGTCCGACGCCAAAGAAACCAGATGGCACGAGAAATCAGACTCATGCTCGATCACCAAGGAATCCTTGCTGACCGCACCCGTACTCCTGGCAGTAGCCTGAAGGACAATCTCGGCGAAACCTTCAACACACGGCAAGTCCACATCGACGTCCAACGAGGCGAATTCACCAGGATCCAGCGAGACGGCGCTCCTTGAGAGCGTCGCAGGGACCGGCGAAAGCAGCTCGACATCGAACACGTCCGCGCTCGAACCGAGATTGCGGACCGACGCATGATATGATTTGGATCCACAGCACACTGAGTCCTTGGCCACCTCGAAACCCACCTGATGGTCGAAACAGCGATCGACCGCGATGCTGATAGGGACGGTCTGACGCGCGCCGATCGCGGGGACGATGAGCAGATCGATGGACGCGGACCCCTCATCAGCGCGAGAGGGATTCAGAGATACATGGACCGACTTCTGCTCGCCCGGCAAGAGCGACAAGGAAGAATCGCTCAGCGAGGCGAATGACTGTCCTTGAATGAAGAGGTCGTACGTATTCTGGAAAGAAGCCCAATTCCTCATATTGACCGTGAATGATCCCGGAACCATGCTGCAGACGTCAGAGGGTGAATCCACCTCGACGCTGAAGCGAGAAACATCCTTAATGTCGACAGCGTAGTCCACCTTGGCGACGCCCCCGTTGCGCAGCGAAGTCACCTGCAAAGGCACTGTTATCGGGCCGCTCACATCGCAAGGCATCCGCAGATAGCCCACAATCGTCTTGGACTCCGCAGGAAGTATCGTGACGCTCGACTCGCTGAATCGCACCTCGTCCTCGAACCCTTCGGCCGCGACGTTGAATGAGTCAGTGAACGACGCGGTATTGCTGATCATCACATCGAATCGCGTCTGCTGGCACTGATCAATCACTTGATCGTACACATCCAGGCGAAGCCCGATGTTCTGGCAAGCCACGACATCCGCAGCATGCGAGATCGTCTTGCGACGACCCTGATGGGTCACGACGCTGACCTGATAGGGGACCATGCCCCTTTGATCGCAAGGCACTGTCATCGAGACGGTGAACGACCTGCGCTGTCCAGGGGAGAGCGTGAACGACTGCGCATCCACGCGGAACATATCCGAAGAAGAATCAAGCTCGACGCGGAACGTCGACTCGACATTCCCCACGTTGACGACCTCGTAGGTGTCGGCGGCACTGCCGCAGGCACACACATTGAGAGGACGATCGTCACGATGGATGAAAGAAAAATCATTGGTGTACTTGTTGAGGACCATGTCCGCAGAAACACCCTGCGAAACCAACATGACCAGGATGACGACGAGGAACATCGATAGCCAGGAAGAACCCTTCCAACCCATCGAACTCATCGCAATTCCTCCTTGCGCATACGCTCATACCCTATGATGAGCCCCACGATGAGGAGTATACCGATCAAGACAATCAACGAAACCTCAAGCGCAGAAACACCGCCCGCAGACGGCCTGCCCGCCTCATGCACCCTGGCAACCAAGGACAGACGCATGGGCTCATCGAAGGCCGAACTACGAGGTGTGATCGTCATCGAGATCCTGTGATCACCCAACGCCGCGCCATACTCTGCCGAGACGAAGAGGTGCACCTGCTGGGTCTGCTGAGATGGAACCACCAATGCTGAGGGCTGCACCATGTAGGATCCCCAACCTGAGACTCCATCTATGGAAAGATCGAGCTTCACATCGAAGAGATTAGGATTGTGAATCTTCACGACGAAGAACTCGCCCAGACCGCCTTGAGCGATATCAATCGTGTTGACGTAGTCCACCTGCATAGGCTGCGCGGGAGCCACAATGAGCGCAGGATGATACGAACCATCAAAAAGACCATCCGGCCACCCATCACAATCTGCGTCATCGAGCACGTCACCGGTGACCGTATCAAGGACCCTGCAAGGGGCGGCGAACACGCTTTGTACAAGAACGACGAAAAGCAGACCAACCACCAATGCTCGAGACATATCCCTCATCTGAACCTTCTATGCGACCCCCCTAAGGGTTAG
Source organism: Nanobdellota archaeon (assembly GCA_043812855.1). GTDB lineage: Archaea > Nanobdellota > Nanobdellia > Woesearchaeales > JAHJEM01 > JBDRLR01. Next base: position 10,673 of record JBDRLR010000162.1, read on the forward strand.
TCCTTGTGAATCATCGTCACTTTTTAAACATTTCGAATATTTAACCATTCTTGAGTAGTTAAACAAGGGAAAAAAATCATCTGACAGGCTGACCCTGAGGCTTGGACGTCTTTCGCTCAGAGCGCTGCACAAAGCTCACCGCACCGACCATGATGCCCAAAATGATGAGCCCGATCAGCACGCCCTGCAAGACGGCGATAAGCCCCACATAATCAGCGCGCTTCTGAGCAGGCCTGACGAACGCGACCATCTCAGTCTGCTTCTGCTCATCATCCGATGAGACCGCCACATAGAAGAGATGCTCGCCAGGCTCAGCATCATCAGCGGGAGCGACATACAAGTCGACGATCCGCTGCTGGCCCATCTTGACGACCACGACCGTGCCCGGTTCGAACCTGCCGGCACCCCAGCCGTCAAGACCAGTCACTGAGAGAGTATACCTCTTGTCCGCGAAGCCATCATTGGTCAGGGTAATCGGAAACACAGCCTGCTGGCCGACAACGACATCCTGATAGTTGAAGACATCGATGACGGTGTCATCCTCGGCGGCGCTGAAACAAGAGCCGGCTAGAACCTTGAGCGGCACCCTCTGCGAGATTCCGCTCCTGGATTCATACTCGACAGTCAGCACCACATAGTACTGCCCGACGTCCGTGCACTCAGGCACCATGCTCGGCAGCTCGACCGTGAATGACTCTCCTGACGCCAGGAACGGAATACGCTCCGTATGCCTGATACCCAGTCCATCGACCGTCATCGTCACGACCACATCATGAAGAGCGATACCCATCTGATTGCGCAAAGTCAACATACCTGTGAAGGCATCCCCCGACCTGATCGGGCCCGAAGGATCGATCTCAAAGCTCGTCAGCACGACATCGCACGAGTCACCCACACCATCCTTGTTCGCATCGCGCTGATTGCGATTCGCGACGGCAGGACAGTTGTCGCGCTCATCCGGGACACCGTCACAGTCATAGTCATGCGGAGGCCGCGACGCAACGCCATTGTAGGAGACGCACTCCTCACGGATGGGCTCAGGCTCGAAGTCATAGACCGGAACGCCAAAGACAGGATACGGATAGTCGACATAGTCCACATAGTCAATGTAATCTATGTAGTCGACGTAGCCGTCGTCGTATCCACCCATAGGCAAGACACGGAACACCGCCACATCCTCATCATAGTTGCCTTGCGGATCCTCGACACGGAAAGTTATGCTCTCGCTTCCCGTGAATCCTCGCGGATACGTGATTCGCACCTTGTTGGCGCTGTCGATGCTCACACGGAGATCATCGTCGCCACGCACACTGTAGTCAAGATCCTCCATGTCCGTATCGAGATCCGAGGTGTACTTGTCAAGATCGAAGACAACGAAATCCTCACCTTCGATGATGGTCTGGTCAGGAATCCCTCGGATGTATGGCGGTTCCTCGTCGACATCGGCGTCGCAGCCGACAACCTCGAAGATAGCGCTCGTGCGGTCGGAACCGCCGGACGGATCAGTCACGACGAACGTAATGCTGTCAGAGACCTCACGACCAGGATTGCGGAAGCTGATGACCGAACCGCTGACGCTGGCAACGACCTTGTCATCGCCCTCAACAGAGAACACGAGCGTCGAAATCGGATCATCATCATCGGCGACGTAACCCTTCAAGTCAACGCTCTGGAACTCATCATCGCACTGGATGCGCTGATTCCCGACGGCCCTTGTGAACCTCGGCGGGCGATCCTGAGGATTCGCCTCCACGCCGAACACCACGGTGTCCGTGTCAGACTGCCCATCCGGATCAGTCACCTTGAACGTAATCGACTCAGCGCCAGTGAACCCAGACGGATAGGAAATGCGAACAACGTGACCTGCGTCGATCGAGACCGACAGCCTGCTCGCACCCGTATACGTGAACGAAAGGTCACTGTCCGCATCGTCAGGGTCGGATGCGAAGGTATCCAGATCGAACGACTGGAAGGAATCACCCTGATCGATGAACTGATCAGGAATGCCTGTGATCGTCGGAGGATATTTCGTCACCTGACATCCCTGGACCGTGAACCGAGCAGAGGACTGCGCAGTCAGACCGCTAGGGTCGCGCGCCTGGACGGCAATATATTCAGACACGTCCTGGTGCGGATTCTGCAATGTCAGGATGCCCGAAGCAATCGTTGCGTGGATATTCGATGCGCCGGATACCGTGAACGAAAGCTCGTCAAATGAGTCATCAGGATCACTGACGTACTGCCTGAGGTCGATACTCTTGAACGACTCCTGACACTGGACCGTCTGACCCTGGAGCTGCTTGAAGAACTCCGGCGGCCTGTTCTCCACCTGATTCTCCTGCACGGTGAAGATTGCAGTATCCGTATCGCTCTGCCCATCAGGATCACTCACCTTGAACGTAATCGACTCAGCGCCGATGAATCCTGACAGATACATAATCTGGACCGTGTGATCGGACGCTATAAAGACAGACAAGTACCTCTGCCCGGTCGCCGAGAACCTGAGCTGCGCATCGGCATCGTCCACATCATCAGCATAGTCATCCAGATCGAAGACGATGAATCGCACTCCTTGCCGCACAGTCTGATCAGGAATCCCCTGCAAGACGGGAGGATACTTGATCGGCGTCAAATCCACATGAACGGCGACATCGTCGAACGCTGACCTTCCGGCGCCGTCAGTAACTGAACATCGCGCAACATAATCCGCAGCTCCGACATATGTGTGATATGGATCCTCGCTCGAGGATGACTGCCCGTCACCGAACGTCCAACGATATGTGTACGGCTGCGAGCCGCCGACCGCCTGACAGGTGAAGCGAACATCCAAGGGAACCATACCTGACGTGGGTGAAGCATCAGCGACGACCGACAGCTGCGGCACGACCTGCGTGACCGTCACGTCGACGACATCCTGGGCATTGACCCCTCTTCGGTCCGTGACCACACACGCGGCATGATACTGACCCTCAGCGTTGAAGGTGTGGGCTGGATCCTTCTGCGAAGAAGCCCTGCCATCACCGAAATCCCAATAGTAGACGTACGGAGCCACTCCACTTCGAGCTGCGCATGTGAACTGGACAGCAAGCGGTGCGAACCCCGACTTTGGAGACGCATCAGCGTCGGCCGTCAGGGCAGGGATCTGCTTTGTCACCGTGATACGAGGGGCGTTCCCGCTGATGACATCGTTGTCGCTGTCGTATGCCGTGCACCGTGGAACATACTGACCCTCCGTGTAGGCATGCACAATGGAAGCCCCCATGGCTGTTCGGCCATCACCAAGAGCCCATTCGTAGCGAACGACAGGATTTCCACCTCTTGCCGAGCATGTCAACGTTACATCCAAAGGCTCATTCCCGGACGTAGGATAGGCATCGACAGAAATGGACGTGAAAGGGATCTCATCATCATCACAGACACCATCGTGATCGGCATCCGCACACTCAGCCTTGGTGACCTTGATGGTCACGTCGCCGCTCGCCTGATGCCCCGCACCGTCAGTGACGGTGCACCTAGGGATATATATCGAACCAGCCTGCGTGAAGGTGTGGCTCGGGTTCTGCTGGGATGAGGTCAAGCCATCCCTGAACTGCCAGAAGTATGAATAGCGGCCGTCACCTCCTGAGGCGACGCACGTGAATCGGACCGTCAACGGAGCGTCGCCCATGGTCGGGCTGGCGCTCACGACCACGGACAATGGAACAGGCAGAGGCACATCACACACATCACCGATGCCGTCGCCATCGCTATCGCGCTGATCAGCATTACAGTACAACTCGCAATTATCGATGCGGTCAGGAACGTTATCGCAATCCCAGTCGGACTCAAACTGATTGAGGCCGACCTGAACCACACAACCGGTCTGCCCGCCGCAGCCATACTCAGCTGCCTGCACAGACTGCATGACGATGAACAACACAGCCATCACGGCCAACACCAGGAAACTTCGAGCCATCTTCATCTTCAACCCACCTCTTTATTGCATGTCCAGGCGAACGCCTGCCTCAAACTGTGTATCAGTATAATCGCTTCTCGTATCCGCAGTATGTCTGTCGCCAGACTGAAACGTGAACCTAGCATAGGGACCTATGACACAAGACGTGCCGATATCAAGCGCCGCCTTGAAACCATCATACCGCTCCGATGGAAGCTGCGTCCTGTTCGGATCGGCTCCGCGCCTGTACTGCGCACGCACTTCCGCGGAACCCGCGAACCGCTCGAACAATGCATTCGCCCGGATCGGACCGAGGACAACACCTCCCCCGACACGAAGACCATACTCGAATGCCTTCGATGTCACACTTGCGTCGGTGATCGGTACGTCAGCAGGGACATCAAGGGATGAACTGATCCGCTTGCCACCGACAAACGGAGCCAGGAAGACGTAGCTTTCATTCAATCTGCCGAATCCGACACCGCCCCCGACGTGACCATCGAGCACGCCGACATCAGGATTCGTGTCGATGGAATTGCCGTCATCATGAGCGGTACGAACAGAACTGTACCCCCCATCCAAGTCAAGACCGACGAACACGTTCTCACCGATGACGAAGACATCCTTTAGCGGATAGACTTTCATGAATTGCCCGCTCACCGCGACCTCTCGATTGGTCTTCTGATTATCAGCAAACTCACCACTGATGAATGTCTGCGAGGATCCTTGCAGACGAGTCACGGACGCATCCAGTGCAACCCGTGTGTCCTCGTCAGCGCCGACATAACGAATGACTCCACCCGCCCGGCGATGCAGATCATCATTGATGCCCGCACCGGAACCCGCGGCGGTGAAGTGACCTTCACTTGCGTGCGCGACATTGGTGCCCAATGAAACCTGGTGCAGCCACCGAGTCACATCAACTGCACAGTACTCCTCAAGCACTGACTGAGGCGGAACCTCATACGGCTCACTGACAAAGACCGTGTCCCTGCGCGAAGGTTCGTGCTCGTCAAAGACGACTTGGAACAACGCCGCCGCATCGCAGAGCTTCCCGTTCTTCATCCGCTTGCCTGTGACATAGAACATCGCTTGGTTATCTCCAGGCATGAACCTGCCGTTCGCCCACGCTTCGCGCGACGTGAGGATTCTATCATCGATGATGCCAGGAAGCCCTATCGGGCTCCTGTCCGCATTGCGCCTCGCAACGCCGTATGTGTCATTCGGATTATCCGTGTGAAAGCTCACTTGAGCAGAAGGATCAGACATATCGAAACGAAGAGCTTTCCCATTGTCGGCCCGGACCGCCATCACACCCCCCTTGAGGACTTTGAGAGGAATATATTGAATCCCTTCACTATCAGAGTACACCGCCATGAGATCCTGGATCGACACCGTAGAAGTCTTGAAGGTGCGCTCACAACCATCACAGTCATCCGTCTTCGGCTTGGGAGCTGAAACATGCGTGGCGGGCTTGGCCGCTTGTGCGGTCTTCGGGATATTCGCATATGCACCATCTGCAGACACACCCATAGCTCCTGCCGCAGCAAGACCCAGAAAAACATAGGGGACGGCAAGAGAAACCCTCGAACCCATCGTGCCACCCACGCTGGCTGCAGCATCTTTGAGCGAACCGATAGTCCTTTGCACAATGTCCGATAGTTCCATATATAGCACCAATTGAGTTTCTACGCGTAAGTGGTAATTGGAGAGTGCGTTTACCCTTAAAAACCTTTCGGTTCTTCGTTACTTACTGGTGACTACAAGACGTGGACGCCACCTACTGCGTTCCAGGCACACAGACACCGCACGGACTAAAACCCATCTCTGTGGCCTTCTCCGTCCCCTTAAGCAAGACTCGCTTGCCCTTGGGAATCCGCTGGGCAATCATGCAATCAAGCATGTGGTAACGCTTGCCGTTGGTGCTGGAAACAAACGTCAAGTCCTTAAGATCAGTAACTCCCTTGATCGACTCGCGCACTTCCTCTTTGATCTCGTCGGTAGCCTCTTTGAGATCGTCGCGCATCTCCTGCTGCGACTGCTCGACCTTGCCTATCCTGTGGGCCAGGAACATGTCCCGCAAGCGGGACCACGCCTTCTCGACCACATTCTCATGAGCCACAGACTGCGTCGACTGAACCCGAATCGGAAGCATCTGCTCCGCGAGATGCTCAACGGGCACGTAGCCATCCTCAGCAGCAGGATAGACTGCAGTCACATACTCTCTTCGCTGCGGCGGCGCCGCGATGAGCAGACGCTGCTGGCTTGATTTTGTCGTCGATGCTGCAAGGCACGGAGCAGGTCTTGAATCCGCACTCAGCGAGACCGCCAGGATCGCGAACACCATCAACACCAAATAGGCGAACGAGACGATGACACCAAAGATGCCGATGATGAGCGCATCAACGAAAAAGAAGGAAGAAAGAATGACGACTGTGAGCGCGTAATAATGAGCCGCAGACCATCGAGGCGCGATGAACACGAGGAACAGCGCAAGAAGGGCGAACACAGCCCCGAAGATGCCGAGCACCTGACGAGCGCCGAACCACGGCGCAGTCAATTCGAGCAGGAACACGCCGCACATGAACAAGAACTGGAACATGAGCGCGGTCGCAATCATCCGGGCAGTCACCATCTGAAAAAGAAAGGAAATCCTCTTTAAAAAGATTGCTGTTTGTGACCACTACACAGTAATTATTTTCTGCTCTTGTTATTCTTTTCTATATAGTTATTAATACTTACGCATTCCGTCCCCCTCGTTTCCGCAAATGATTTTAAATGCGAAACAGGATTCCATGCGCATGAAGGTCGCAGTCATAGGAGGAGGACCTGCAGGAAGCACCGCAGCATATTATCTGAGCAAAGAAGCAGACGTCACCATCTACGACGCACGACCAGTCATCGGAACGCCCATCCAATGCTCAGGACTCTTCTCTGAAAAAATCCACGACATCGTACGCATCCCAAAAAGCCTGCAAGTCAACCGTATACGAGGAACACGCATCATCGGGCCCAACGGCAAATCGGTGCGGATCATGTTCAAATCAAGGAACATCCTCGTGAACCGGGACGCATTCGACACATTCCTCCTCGAGCGCGCCCTAGACAACGGAGCCCAAGCACGCACATCGGCACGATTCACACACACGAAAGAAAGAACTGTGTACTTCAAGACCCCGACAGGGACTTCGCGGCAACAGACAGACCTTCTGGTCGGAGCTGATGGACCCAACAGCCGCACCCGCACCCTATCAAACCTCACCGCACACCGGGCCAACCTGATGGGCATCCAAGCGACCGTACGATGCGACCACGACAATCTCATCGAATTCTTCCCCCACATCGGCGCATACGCCTGGCTCATCCCCCAAGATAAAGAGACCGCACGCATCGGCGTCGCCGCGATGCCATCGAACGCCCGAACCGTATTCGAATCATTCATCAGCAGATTCAAAGGCATCCGCATCGACATGCAAGCAGGCATGATCCCACTCTACCACCCCCGCGTGCGCAATGAAGGCAACACGGGGCGCATCAAGACCATGCTCGTCGGAGACGCGGCAAGCCAACTCAAGAACACCACAGGAGGAGGAATCATCCCAGCCATGCTCTGCGCACGACGCCTCTCCGAATCAGCCCTGCGCGGAGACAACTACGAGAAGGCATGGCGAGCAGAAGTCGGCGCGTCGCTATGGCTCCACTACAAAGCGCATCAAGCATTCCAGCGATTCAGCGAACCTGATTGGAATTCTCTAATCTCCGACTGCGACACCAAGACCGTACGAGGCGCACTCGGACGAGAGAACCGCGACGACATCATGCGGCTTCTCGCCAAACTAGTGCTTAGAAAGCCATCGCTTCTCAGATACGCCACCAAGGCACTATGAAAAGGCATAAATAGACACGAGAACACCAAGATGCCCATGAACATCCTCGTCACCGGAGGCGCCGGATTCATCGGAAGCCACATCACGGACGCCCTCATCAAGGAAGGCCATCATGTCATCATCGTCGACAACCTCTCCACAGGACTGAAGAGACACGTCAACAAAGACTCCAGATTCTACGAGATGGACATCCTCGACGACGCACTCGGCGACGTCATCGCGAAGGAGCGGATCGATGCCATATTCCACACCGCAGGCCACATCCTCGTGCGAGACTCAGTCAAGGACCCCGTCAAGGACGCCACCATCAACATCATCGGCGGCATCAAGCTCCTCGAACACGCACGTCGACATCGGGTCCGCCGCGTCATCTACTCAAGCACGGGCGGCGCCATCTATGGAGAACCCAAACGCAATCCGTGCACCGAGAACGATGCGCCTGACGCGATCTCGCCCTACGGCGTCTCCAAATACGCGCTCGAGAGATACATGCGGCTCTACCAGCACCTGCACAACGTCGATGGAGTCATCCTCAGATACTCAAATGTCTACGGCCCACGGCAAGGAGTCGAAGGAGAAGCAGGAGTCATCAGCATCTTCGCCAAACGCATGCTGCTCGGACAAGACTGCACCATCTTCGGCAGCGGAGAGCAGACCAGGGACTTCATCCACGTCAGCGACGTCGTCGAGGCCAATCTGCAAGCGCTCAGAAAGACCGTCATCGGGCACAACGTCCTGAACATCTCGACAAACGTCGGCACGAGCATCAACAGAATCCATGAACTCCTCGCAGCATCCTTCGGCGTGACGACACGAGCAAGACACGGCCCATCCGTCGAAGGCGAAGTCATGCACAGCGTGCTCGACAACACCCTGGCCAAACAGAAGCTCTCATGGCAACCGCACACACAGATCGAGCAAGGAATCAAAGAGACCGCGCAATGGTTCAAGACTACCTGAGCAATCTACGCACCAGAAGCCTGCACGCGATATTGATGCTGTTCAGCGACGACTGACCCTTCATCCGCGCGTACGTCGAGTAATGGATAGTCACGGGAACTTCCCTGTATGAAATCCTCTTCTTGAAGATCTCATCGACGATCTCTGAGGCGTGCTCCATCCTGTTGGACCTGATGTCAATGCTCTGCGCGGCCTGCCGCGAGAGCGCCCTGAATCCATTGTGAGCATCCGACAACTTCACGCCGTACACAACCCTCATGAAGAGAACGGCCCCCTTCAACGTGACCTTGCGGAACAGAGGAATCTTCGTCGTCTTCCTCAGAAAACGAGATCCCAAGGTCACCTGACACTCACCGTCCATGATCGGGCGCACCATGCGCGGGATGTCCTTGACATCATGCTGCCCATCCGCATCAAAGGTGACAATGACCTCAGCTCCCTGCGAGAGCGCATAGTCGATGCCTGTCTTCAGCGCAGCCCCCTGCCCTCTATTGATAATGTGGGTCAGGACGTGGTCAGTCAGCCTGCTCGCGATGGCCGCAGTCCGATCCGAGCCGCCATCATCCACAACCACAAGATTAGCATACCCCGCCGCCTTGAGAGAGGACAGCACTCGAGCTACCGAGCGCGCCTCATTGTACGCCGGAATGACTATCCAAACCCTATCGTTGCTGCCCATCGTGCGACGTGAGAACCACCAGGCAAACGTTTAAATAGTTTGCGGGATTGGCGAGCCAGGTGGCAAAGAAGGCTCATGAACAGAACGACGTATCACAGTATCTTAAACGCAACTGGGCCCTCATCGCGCTCGCCATCATCTTCTTCATCGGCCTGCAGATACGCACCAGCCACCTCAACTACCCCGTCAACGGATACCACAACTGGAAAGAGACCCACTACCTGACCGAAGCGAGGAACTTCGAGCAGCATGGGTTCTTCACCCACGGATTCTTCATGCCCTACTGGCAGATGCCCAACTACGAAGGCAATCCCTCAGGCGTGCATGGAGACACGTTTCCGACCATATCAATCATCGGAGGCATCACCTTCAAGCTATTCGGCGAGCACGTGTGGATCGTGCGGCTCATCGGGACCCTCTTCAACCTCGGCGCCATCCTCTACGCGTTCCTGCTCATGCGCGCGCTCTTCAAGCGCGACGACCTCGCCCTGCTCGTCGCCGCACTCCTCACATTCACCAGCGTCCTCGTCTTCTACAGCCACAACGTGCAACTCATCAACCCCGCGCTGTTCTTCATGATGATGAGCCTGTACCACTTCGCAGTGTGGCGACAGAACGACCGAAGCAAGCACCTGTTGCTCGCAGTCGGGGCATTCAGCCTTGGCCTTGCCACCCAATACTCATTCTATATCTTCGCCTTCCCGATCCTTCTGGCATTCCCTTACAAGAAACTGCTGGAGGTCAAGAAACGATGGAAGATCCTCGCCATCGCAGTAGTCATCCTCCTCTTCACCCCTCTGTGGATCATGTACAGCGAAGCCAACGGCGGCGCCAACACCGTCATCAACAACCAAGTGCAACTCGAGCCCAAGCTCCTCTTCGATACGGCCTGGCAGACAGCCATACAGGGATACATGAGCGAGAACTACGGCGTCTGGCACGGCATCTACGTCTTCCCCCTGCTGTTCGTCATCGGAAGCGCCCTGTTCGCAGTCAAAGCCATCATGAAGTTCGACCGGTTCGAATACCGGCTGCTGCTCGGCTACATCATCGGAGCGCCGATTTGGATCATCACGATGGCAGTCAAGATGCAGGGGCACAACTACCACCAATACGCGCTCGTGCCGCTCATCATGATCATGTCAGGATACTTGGTGTACACCATCGCCAGCACCGTTGGAACACTGGTCGCTGGATTCCTGCAGAAGAACCAGCGCGCAATCGCGCGAACAACCGTCACGCTCGCCTTGATCATCCTGTTCGTCTGGTTCACCTACAGCATCAACAAGCCATCATGGAACGCACAGTTCGACACGAGATTCGTGGGCCTTGAGATCGCGGGAGCGTACGTGAAAGCGCACGCGGCACCTGGCGACCAAAGCCTCTTTCCCCGTGAGCAGTCATTCGGCTTCGTCTGGGAATCAGGCATCTGGGGGACCGGCAACTACATGGACCAACGCCTCGACCTGGAGAAACTCCACGTCCTCGAGGACGAACGCAACCTGCAGTGGATATTCGCATATCAATGGGGAATGAACCTGCTGCAGAACCAGGAAGCGCTTCCGTACCTTCGCGAGCACTACTCGCTGGCACAAATCGCATTCGTCAACGCGCAGACACCCGACGGCCAGCAGAACGTACCTATCTACTTCCTCTTTCGACGCGGAGGCACGTTCGACGAGAACAAGATCAACGAGTACGCCGCAGGCAAACCAGTCAAATCCAAGACATACACCTACGCCTCACGAGACCCAATCGTCGTCAACTACATCGACATCATCTGATCACTTGTGCTTCATGCCATAGATCCAGTGATCCTGGACCAAGAACGCGATGATGATCACGACCGCACCGAACATGATATTCGCGAGCCACGCGGAGAACATGTGCATCCTATCCACAAAGACGTAGAGAAGCGCGCTCATCGCAAGCGTCTTGAATCCGCCCAACACTATCGTCTTGGTGAAGCGCAAACCCTTGCTCTTGATGGCCTTCGGCACTACTCCACCACCCGCTCGATGCTGTAGACCGTCCGGCCAGTCCCGTCGTAATGCTGCTTCATCAAGATGTCGGCAAGGACACCGAAGATGAAGAACTGCACACCCACGACAATCATCAGGATGCCAAGGAACAGGAGAGGACGGTCCATGATCGCGATCCGATACATGAATTTCAGCACGACCAGATACGCGCATATAATCGTTCCGAGGAGACCTGAGATGAGACCGAGCGAACCGAAGAAATGCACGGGCCGACTAGAATAATCCCGCCAATACTTGAGCACCAGCAAGTCAAGGAATCCCTTCACCAGGCGCGATGAACTATACTTCGTCTTGCCGAACTTCCTCGGGTGATGCTTGACGACAATCTCGCCCACCCTGAAGCCACGCCAGATCAGCAAGGAGATGAGATACCTGTGCATCTCACCATACAAAGATACATCCTGCAGAGCCTCCCTGCGGTACGCTTTGAGGCTACAGCCCGCATCGTGGATGCGATCGTCGGTCAATCGCTTGCGCAGCGCGTTAGCCAACCTCGAGAACATCCTCTTAAAGAGCGGATCCCTGCGGTCCTTACGCCAGCCCGAAACCACATCGAACCCTTCGTCGAGCTTTCGCAGAAGACGTGGGATATCCTTAGGATCATTCTGCAGATCAGCATCCATAGAGACGATGATCTGCGCCTTCGCCATGCGGAACCCTGCGTCCATCGCCGCGGACTGCCCGAAATTACGACGGAAACGGACGATCTTCACCCTCGAGTCAGCCTTATGCACATCCATCAACACATCGAAGGTGCGATCAGTGGATCCGTCATCGACAAAGATGACCTCAGAATCCTCAGGGATAACCTCCTTGAGACGATCAAAGAGCGGACGCACACTACCCTGCTCGTTGAACGCAGGAATAACGACCGAAACCGAAGGTTGTGTCCGTCTTTCCATATTACTCTACGCGAAGAGAGATTATCCGATCGCCGACCTCGATGGACTCGGCGACATCCATGCCGTCAATGACGTAGCCAAAGACGGCATAGTTTCCATCCAGGAACGAAGCATCACCAATAGCGATATAGAACTGCGACGAGGCACTATCAGGGTCCAGCGAACGAGCCATACCGACTGCGCCATACCTGTGCTTGAGGTTCGGCGAAATCTCGAGCGGAATCGTCTTGTCGCTGCCACCTGTACCCTCCCCCTTGGGGTCGCCAGTCTGGATCACGAACCCAGGCTCGACACGATGAAAGGTCAGACCATCATAGAACTTCCCATCCACGAGGCCAATGAAGTTCTCTACCGTGATCGGCGCATCCTTGGGCTCAAGCTCAAACACGATCTTGCCCTTCGTCGTCTCCATGACCGCACGAGGCTTGAGGGACGCATCGACAGCAGACGAATCCGCGGAGACCGCGGAATCAACAGGAGTAGCATCCGACGACACATCCAAAGAATCATCAACCATATCGCTCACCTCATCGACCGACGCAGGCGCCCCACCAAAACGAGATATCCATGCATCATACTCAGCTCCAGACTTGCCATCCCAGTCGACCTTCCATATGACTATGCGGCTTCCCGTGATCGTTGACTCCTCCCTCACCTTGTCGAAATGAGGCATGTATCTTCCATCAAGATAGAACAGCTTCGTATAGGTCGACATAATCAGCGACGGATCAGCAAGCAGCGCCCTATTATTGAGCGTGTCCACCAGAATATCCACATTGAACCCGCCCAAGACATCCTCAGTGTATGCCGTCCGAACCAGGCGATCCTCACCTGTTATGACGACACCATATGGCTTGTGCCTCTCCGAAGAGATGCGCTGATTAGTGCCCGTCTGGACCTGACTGAGCGTCAAATACGCGGAATCCATGTCTTGGGTGTCGACAAACAGATTCTCAATGACGACGGCGACATTGCCAGACTGACCAACACCGAGATTGAGCGTACAATTGAACTGCGTCGCCGAAATATTCTGGCATCCGACCCACCGAGGAGTCACGTACCTCGGCCATGGCGAGATCCACGCATTGACGGACACATCATCAGGCTGACTCTGCACCTCACCAAGAAGGCGCACGGCCTCCTCTTCAGTGACATCAAGCGTCCTGACCACATCGGAAACCGCGACATCATAGGCCGCGCGGGAACGCAAGTAGACATAGGCACGACCGAAATCCCACAACCCGAAGTGAGCCCACACACCAGCCTTGCCAGTCATGTCCTCAGAAGTGATGAAGTAATCCTCAGGAGGATCACAATGTGTGTACCTGATGATGCCATCAGCCTCCGCCGACGTGAATCCATTGTCCATAAGGATAGTCTTGGCCTCCCCTCCATCCACCAGGACTATCTCGTTGACGATGCGCTGCACAGGAACCGTCGTCTCGAACTTCGGCTCCATCTTCAGAAAGGCGTTGTGCGAACCACAGTCGAGCATCCTGAGAAGACCGACCGCCTTCGCCTCGTCGTCGGTGACCAAGACCTTACCGATCCAGTGGGCAGGCGGTGAATTCTGCGACGCACCGTCAAAGGTCACCTGACGATCGGCTATGGCCTTGAACCAATGCCCGAAATCCCACCAGCTATTGACGATGGCATCAGGAGCAGAATTATCCTTGATATATGTGAGCGAATCCCACCACGCATCATCGACCATAGGCACGCTGCTGCGCGCCGTCGCATTCGTCACCTTGAATGACCCGATGAACAGGAGAAGAATCATGATGATGATGCCCGCACCCACCAGAACACGGTTGAGCTGCGCCTTCTCGACCAAGTAGACACTCAGATGCCTGTAGAGCAGGCCGAAGAACATGCCGACCGCTATGGCGAATCCAGGCACGAGCAAGAGAAGGAACCGCGTCCCCCTCGTCGACGCGAACATGGTGCTTGAGAACCACACGATAAGGAAGAGCGCGTACTTGATATCGAACTTGCGCTCCATCAGGAGCAGATAGAGGCCGAGCAGGATCGGCAGGGCAAAGATGCCAAAATACACCAAGACAGGCTGAGCGAGCATCTTGGGCGTCGCAAGCATGAAATAGACGATCAGGGCGACCGAGAGGAGCAATGCATCCCGCTTGTCCAGCCTGCTCTTGGCCATGGTACCGACCACACCCAACACGGCGATGATGAAGAAGAGATGATACTTGCCAGCAAAGCCGCCAAGACCCGAGAAATTCGAGATGCTGTCCACCGCACCCGTTATGCTGAGCGGATTGAGCTCGGCCACCGTCGTGTACACATTCGGAAAGAGATCGATCTTCGCAGGATCCTTGATGTTATAGATCCTGACAGGGTTGCCTAGTGCGGAGACGAACTGGTGGAACGACGAGAAGACAGAGACGAACACCGCGCTCGCCAGGACGATGATGAGCCCGACCTGAATGACCTGCATGATCTCAGCACGAGCGTCACTGGTCTTTCCCTGCCCGAACCATCGATACAGCAGATAGAACAGATACAAGAACACCAAAGGAAAAAGAATCACTGCCAACGCGAAATACACCAAACGATTCAGCAGACGCCCAAGCGTCAACACGCGTTTCGCCTCCAGCTTGGCAATGATGTCCTGAGCCAGCAAGAACCAAGCATACGCCGCGATGACCGCGAGGATGAAGAGGAAAATGAACCACCAGCCAAGCCACACCCAACTGAACATGCCAATAAGGAATCCTGCGACGACGGCCAAAATCGACTGCTTGACAATCGTCTTGGCCTCGAAAGCCTCGATGAACGCCCACACAATCAGCAGAGGGAACAACGCAGTGTAGACATCCGTGTCACCGTACCCTCCCGCAGTCCTCGACAAGAACGTGGGATGGATAGCCAGAATCAGCGCAGCGATGAACCCACCCACATTACCCGCCTTCCTACGCACGATGAAGAACGCCGGAATGATCGAGAGCGTCGCAAGCAGGATCGGGACGAAGAAGAAGCTCTCCATCACCGTAATGTCCGGCTTGAACAGCTTGAGGAACCTATGAAAATATCCGCTGAAGAACGGGTGCAGATTGGACTCGGCAGGAAGGCCGAGCGGAGCCGCCATGTGATCATCATACGGGACGCCAGCCCTCAACTCATCATACATGTGGCCAGTCTCAGCGACATTACGCGCATACCTATAGTAGAAGTACGAATCGATGTCCGGAAGATACGTCTGATTGCGATCATCCTGCAGACGCTCACGGAAGGATTGCGACGTCAGCGTCACCGTTGCGTCTATCGTCGCCTTCTGCTCAACGTAGAACTTGTCGAACTCCTGCTGCACAATCTCGTCCTTCTTCGCAGGAGGCAAATTAGGATACTGCGCATTCACCGCCGGACGAATGACGCCGTCACGATAATAGTTGAACACCGTGCTCTGAGCCCACTCCTCCGTGATGGGCAGATCATAGGTGAACGAGCGATAATACACGCTGATGCCCATCGGAATGATGAGAAGCAGCAGCACAAGAAGCACCGAAGCCATCCGACCTCCGCCCTTGAACCATCCTAGAATCGACGAGACATCAAATGAGAACTCATCAGCGTCAGCCGCTTTCCCCTCAGACCTTGTCTTTTTCGCCATCCTTGATGATGGCTGGAGAGGCCCGGAGCCATTTAAATACTTTTGCAGTCGTCAACTCATCCTCAGCGGAGCAGGCTCAAGGAAGAACGGTCGACGGGCAAGGAAACATTTAAGAAGCCGCTCATGTTCGGGAATATATGCTCGCACTCCAGATTCTCGTCACCGCATTCGCCTTGTTCGCACTGAGCAGAGCATACGTGCGGTTGCGCGCATCGGATATCAGCAGCAGAGAATTCATGTTCTGGTCGCTCGTCTGGGTCTGCTTGGTCATCACAGTCTACATCCCCTCGCTCTCCACATTCGTTGCCACCGCGCTGGGACTTGCCAGCGGATCCAACCTGCTCGTCTACATCGGCATCATCGTCCTCTTCTATCTGGTCTTCAGGCTGTACGTCAAGATCGAGGACCTGGAGCACCAGATCACGAAACTCGTCAGGCACATCGCCATGGAACGACCCGGCAAGAAGAAGCGATGACACCGACCGTCTCAATCATCATCCCCACGTACAACGAGGCGAAATCGATCCAGCGATGCCTCGACGCGATCTATGCCCAGACCCTCTTGGACCGCTCGATCGAGATCATCATCGCGGATGGCGGCTCCGACGACGGCACCACGACTATCATCAAGAAGAATATGAAGAATCACCGCAACATCGTCCTGCTCGCCAACCCGACCAGGAACACTGCGGATGGACGTAACCTGTGCGTACGACACGCAAAAGGAGATTACCTCCTCGACTACTCAGGCCACGCATTCGCGCAGCCAAAGACCATCAAGACACTCCTCGACGCCCTCGAGAAATCAGACAAGAGCGTCGCCGGCGTCGGATGCGCGAACATACCGCGCAAGAACAACTCATTCTCCGCACGCATGATCGGCCTCGTCTTCTCGACCTGGCTCGGCGGCATGATGAGCACCGCACAGAACCTGAGACTGGACAAAGAGACGTACGTCGACAGCATCGCGTTCACGCTC
>JBDRLR010000163.1:0-4619 GCA_043812855.1 Nanobdellota archaeon
GGTGAGTGCGGTGTGTTTAGTCATCGTCTTCCTCCTCTTCCTCCTCATGGTCTTCGGATCGTGGGCGCTCTTGCGTGATGATGGGCTGTTCCACTGGCGGCGTGATGATTGGTGTTGGTATCTCCTGCGCTTGTTCCGCGGCCCGCCTCGCGTTCTCCTGTTCGACTTGGTCGATCTTTGCCTGCAGCTGTAGTGAGCGGGTCTGCGTGGCGGTTATTTCTTTGGTCAGGTACGTGATGTAGTCGCTGTATTCTGCGTTGCTGTTCTCAAGCGCGGTGATCTGGGCTTGCAGGTCTCCGGTGCTCGCGGTGAGCTTTCCCGCTTCGTCTTGGTACGTCCGCACGGCGCTCGCGAGGTGCGCGGTGGAGAACGCGATGAGAAGGATTATGGTGATGCCTGCCGCCATGGTTTTCGGCGAAGATAGGAGTCCTTTCATGGAGATGAGGAAGACGCCCAGAAGGATGATGACGAATGCGAAGTGCGCGATCCCTGCCAGGGACCCTTGCACGAATCCGAGCAGGATGATGTTACCTATCAGGAAGAGGCCGATGGCAAGCACGGCGCCGGTCGTCTGTTTGAGATTCATCGGAACGTGAATTCCTCCTCGTAGATGTTGCTTTCCTTCACTCCTGCTTCGATGAGAGCTTCTTTTAGTGCGGTCTTGAATCCTCCAGGTCCGCACAGGAAGTATTCTTTCGTCTTGAGGTTTCCTGAGTTCTTCTGGATGTCTTTGACGCCGATGCGTCCCTTCGCGTCGGACGCCCAGGGGAAGACGCGGAAGTTCTTGCTTGTCTTCTCGAGTCTTGTGAGTGTGTCAAGGCCGATGAAGTCGTCGTCGCCGCGTGCGCTGTAGTAGAGGTCGACCTTGTGCGGCCGTCCTTTGTGGATGAGGTCTTCGGCCATCCCCAAGAAAGGCGTGATGCCGATGCCGCCTGCGATCCAGATTTGGTCCGTGTCGTTCTTGCTCGTCATGTTGAATCGTCCGTAGGGTCCTTCGATGGCGACCTTGTCGCCTGTCTTGAGGTGGTGCAGGCCGCTGGTGAAGTCGCCAAGGTTCTTCACCATGATTGAGATGGTTGGATTGTTTGATTTTGATGCGATGGTGAATGGGTGGGCTTCTTTGCTGAGTTTCTCGTTGTAGAATCGCACGAAGATGAATTGGCCTGAGGTATACTGGATCGGTTTGCCGTCCGGCACGAGCCTGATCTCATACATGTCTTTCTTCTGGCTGATCAACTCGATTCTGTAGATGGCCTCTTTGAGGATGCGGTTCTTCAGAAGGAGGCTGTAGCTAAACGCGCCGAGGCCGATCAATGACACGATGACTGCGAAGATGTCGTAGCCGCGGAAGATGTAGTCTCGGGACGCGTTCCCATCGACAAGGAAGACGTGCAGAGCGGCGAACAGAAAGACGAGCCCTAGGAATTCGTGCGTGAATTTCCATGTGTGGTACTTCATTCGCGAGTAGAGTGTGATCGCGACGAGCAGCGCAAGCCCGACCAGCGCGATGATGCCGAAATTCACGGACCAGTATGCGCTTGGCAGAAGGTAGAGCGCCGCGGTGCGCAAGTCAGATGGGATGAATTTCAGCACGAGCAGGATAGGGTGGAAGAGCAGGAGCATCAGTGCGGTGCCTCCGAGGATGCCGTGGGCGATGTAGACTTTGTCCAGTCCGCCGAAGAGGTCTTCCACGAAGCGCAGGCGCATGGACAGGATGAAGGTCAGCGCGAACATTGTCATGCCGACGAGGCCCGCGATCTATCCGAGCGCGTGTGTCGCTTCGCCGAATGTGGAGAGGTCTTTCGTCGGTCCGAATTGGAAGAGCAGCCACACAGGTATGAGGCTGAGCGCGAGCAGCAGGGTCCATCCGGAGATCTGTCGGGTTCTCATGTGATGAGCGCTTCCTCGATCTTGTTGTACTGATGGACCCTCAGGTCCTTGTCGATGATGTATGCTTTGATGTGCTCCTTGGCGATGAATGCGTCTCGCTCGTCGGATTGCAGCACGAAGATGGCGGTCGCGTTGAGGTCCGCGAGCATGAGTGTCGGTGCCACGACGGTGACAGAGATGGCGTCCTTGGCATTGATTATGTGGCTGGTCTGGTGCGTTCCAATATATTGATTGTAGTCGCCGCTCGTCGCGACGGCTTCGTCTTTGAGGCGTAGCCTGGCGATCATGCTTCCTTTCTGGCGGGGGTGTTCGATGCTAAGGACCTCTTCGTGGTCTCCGAAGACACGGATGTCGCCGCGGCCGTCGATGAGGCCGGACAGCACGCCTTCTTCTTTGAGGTGTTCGATCATCTTGTCGACGATGTATCCCTTCGCGATGCTGCTAAGATCGAGCAGCGCATCGGGGTGGGTGAGGCTCACGCGATGGCCGTCCGTCTTGATGTCGCGGTATGAGCATCGGACCGCGGATTCCTTCTCGCCTGCCTTCCTTTGCTTGAAGACCTTGCCTAGGCTCACGTCGTATTGTCCATTGGTCTGTCGCGCCATAGCGAGTGAGAGGTGGATCACGTCGAGGAGCTCTTCTGACACCCGCAGTGTTCTCTTCTTGTTGAGATTGGCAAGCTCGCTTCTCTGATCGTGGAAGTTGAAGATGGCGCTCAGGCGCAGTCCGAGCCTGTACGTTCGTTCCAGGATGGGTCCGGCGATCTCGCTATCCATGTCTTTGATGACGATCTCGACCTCCTTTCCGAAGAGGGGTCGTTTTATGCTGACTTCCATAAGAGATGATACTGAAAGCAGTTTTTAAAGCTGATGGAGTTGTGTTGCAGTGGTCGGCATGAAGAAGCGGTCACTCTCTTGTCTACATGAATTGCCCATCACAACGTTTATATAATAGTGCGGGGAAGGAGAAGCGATGAAGATTTCAACCACGACTAGTAGGCCAGGTGAATATGCGGGTGACGCGCTCGTCATGGGTGTCTTTGAGGATGAACCCGCAAAGGAATTGCAGCTTCAGGACCTTGAAGCGGCAAGGTCAGAGAAGCGGTTCAAGGCGGAGATGGGTGAGGTCTTCGCCACGAAGACTGATAAGGTCAAGAAGATCATCGTGGTTGGCCTTGGCAAGAAGGCTGACGCCACCTTGGACACTCTCCGCCGTGCGTCGGGTCTTTCGGCGAAGATCGTCCGTGACCAGGGCTTCAAGTCATATGCGACGTGCCTAATGGCGGTCCCGATCCAGAAGGTCTCGGTCAAGGACAAGGCGCAGGCCATAGCTGAAGGCGCGATCCTGGGTCTCTACCAGTTCACCAGGTATAAGAGTGACACCTCTTCGGTGAAGGTCGTCGACGCGATGGCTATCCTCTGCCAAGACGCGGTGAAGGCGGACGTCGAGCAGGGCATCATGCTGGCGACCATCCTTGCGGATGCGCAGAACTACGCCAGGAACCTCATCAATACTCCTGCGAGGGACATGACTCCCACAGTCTTGGCTGCGGAGGCGCAGAAGCTGGCGAAGAAGTACGCCTTAGGCATCAAGGTCTTCGGCAAGGCAGACCTCAAGAGGATGAAGATGGAGGCCCTCCTTGGCGTCAGCGCAGGCAGCGATCAGGAGCCGAAACTCATTGTCCTTGAATATAACAAGTCAGCCAAGGAGTCCATTGCCTTTGTCGGCAAGGGTATCACGTTCGACAGCGGCGGTCTGAGCATCAAGCCGTGGAACTACATGCTTGAGATGAAGGATGATATGTCCGGTGCGGCCACGGTCCTAGGCGCCCTGTCTGCCATCGCGCAGCTCAAGCCCAAGGTCAGGATCATTGGCGTCATCGCCGCTTCAGAGAATATGCTTGGTGGCAGCGCCCAGAAGCCAGGTGACATAGTCAAGGCGTATAACGGCAAGACGATCGAGGTCCTCAATACGGATGCCGAAGGCAGGCTCGTCCTCGCTGACGCCCTCAGTTACGTCTCAAAGGATATCAAGCCTAAGGCCATAGTGGATCTCGCCACGCTTACGGGTGCGTGTATAGTCGCGCTCGGCATGACGGTCTCGGGCCTCATGACCAACAATAGGGAGCTTGCGGACAAGGTCCGCACAGCCGGTGACACAGTCGCGGAGCGTGTCTGGGAGCTTCCCCTGGTGCAGGAGTATCATGATCTGATGAAGGGTGACATCGGCGATCTTCGCAACATCCAGAAGGGCAAGGGCTACGAGGCTGGGACGTCGTCTGCGGCCGCCTTCCTCTCGAATTTCGTGGAGAAGACTCCTTGGGTCCATCTGGACATCGCAGGTACTGCATTCCAGTCTGAGGAGCGTGACTATTGGCCTCGCTTCGCCACAGGTTGGGGTGTGAGGCTTCTCACGCAGCTTGCGCGTGACTGGGCGCCGATGAAGGACTCTTCAGTGAAGAATTCTATCTGAAGTGTCAGTTGTCGTGTCTTCAGCACACCTATGCCATCATTCTTTTAAGTGCGTTTTCATTAACCCGCCGCATGTTGCATCAGTTTCTTGAGGTGGGTGTCAGCGACCAGCAGGTCATGGCGGTTGATCTCGATGAGGTCGCCGAGTTCTTTGAGCAGCGCTCGCCATTCCGTCAGATCCACAGCACGATCGATGATGCTCTCGATGAATATATGGGCGCGGTGAATTTTGACATCGCAAGAGTGGATGAGGGCGAG
>JBDRLR010000164.1:0-8081 GCA_043812855.1 Nanobdellota archaeon
GACACGGCGCGGCTCGCCCACGAAGCAGGCATCAAGAATGTCATGGTGAGCAACGGATACGAGACCGACCGCGCTCTCGAGATGCTCGCTCCTTTCATCGACGCGATGAACATCGACCTGAAAGCATTCACGCAAGCATTCTACTCCCGACTCTGCAAGGCGGACCTCAACAAGGTGCTCGCGACGATCCGCAAGGCGCACAGCCTGGGAATCTGGCTTGAGATCACGACGCTGATCATCCCCGGACAGAACGACAGCGACGAAGAGATGACATCCATCGCACGATTCATCGCATCGCTCAGCGAAGACATCCCCTGGCACCTGAGCGCATTCCATCCCGACCACAAGATG
This sequence comes from Nanobdellota archaeon, assembly GCA_043812855.1. Taxonomy (GTDB): domain Archaea; phylum Nanobdellota; class Nanobdellia; order Woesearchaeales; family JAHJEM01; genus JBDRLR01. The sequence goes on from JBDRLR010000164.1 coordinate 352, forward strand.
AAGGACGCCGCGGCGACGCCGCTTGCAACGCTGCGCCGTGCGTGGGACATCGGAAAGAATGCAGGCCTACGATACATCTACATCGGCAACGTCCGCGACGACGAACATCAGCGTACGCAATGTCCCTCGTGCGGAAAGAGCGTCATCGAACGCAGAGGATACGACACCACCATGAAAGGATTCAAGGACGGACGTTGCGCATGCGGCCAAGCCATCCCAGGGGTGTGGTCATGAGCGTACGCTTGCCAGCCGTCGCGGGACTCTTCTACCCTGCCGACGCGACGGAAGTGAGAATGATGATCGACGGGATGCTCAGGGATGTCAAAGCGGGCGCGGTGGGCGGAACCCTGCGTGCCATCGTCGTCCCCCACGCGGGATACATCTACTCAGGAACTGTGGCCGCGCACGCGTATGCGCTGACCAAAGACCAGGATTTCAAGAATGTCATCATCCTGGGACCGTCCCATCATGTCTATCTCCACGGGTTCGCAAGCGATCCGCACGAGCAATGGTCGACTCCCCTCGGGAAAGTCGATGTGATCCCCTCCACATTCGCTCAATCAGCGATCGCCCATCGCAGGGAGCACAGCATCGAAGTTCAGGTGCCATTCATCCAAGCTGTCCTGCCGAATGCACGCATCCTCCCCTTGGTGTTCGGTGATGCTGATGTCGAAACCGCCGCGGACGAGATCGAGAGCATGCTCGACGACGATACGCTTCTGGTCGTCAGTTCCGACCTGAGCCACTACCACTCCTACGACGATGCCAAGAGGATCGACGCGGCGACACTCAATGCGATCATGTCGCTGGACCGGAAGAAGATTGTTGCACATGGCGATGCCTGCGGCAGGGTGCCGGTGCAAGTCCTGATGGAGATCGCGAAGCGCAAGAAGTGGAAGCCGACCGTGCTCTGCGCGATGAACTCAGGAGACACCGCCGGCGGCAAGCGAAACGTCGTCGGCTACGCTTCGATCGCGTTCACATCGTGAAGAAGGATGCAAATCATTAAATACAGAAATCATTCCTCCCTCGCATGGCAGAACTCTTCAAATCGATATCGATCAAGGCACAACCAACACTCTATCTCATCTTCCGGCTGCTGGTCGGATACATGTTCGCCCTGCACGGCATGCAGAAACTCGGACTTCTCGGCGGCGACGCTATGACTGGGCTATTTCTCGTGGTCGGCATCGGCGAGTTGCTGGTCGGACTCGGTGTGTTCTTCGGCGTCCTGACCCGCCTTGCGGCTATCGGCGGCATGATCATCATGATCGGCGCCATCATCATGGCGCACCCGCCTATGCTGAATCTGCTCGCGACAAAAGGAGAGGCGGCCTATTTGAACCTGGCAGCATTCCTAGTCCTCTTAGTGATGGGATCAGGCAACTGGGGGCTCGAGAGGATGATATTCAAGAAGGAGACCTTCTGATCCCCGCCATCCCCTCCATTCCTTTTATTGCATTCCCCCTGGTCTGAAGGGAGACGTCTTGTGGACCGTTGTTTTCGCGCGAGCCGATAAGGCTAAATATTCCCTCTCAAACATCTTTTTGTGGACGATGTGGACGATCTTGAGGCGAGGCTTGGAATCTACCGTTTCAGCGGAACCGCCCAGGGAAAACAGCTGGGGTTGATAGGGCGCGGATCACACGCCACGGCATTCAGGGTCCTGAACACCAGGCTCGACGCTGTCGAGATCCTCAAGGTGCTCAGCCACAACCTGGACGACGAAGACCGTGAACGATTCACACAAGAGGCCCAACGGATGGTCAGCCTACGAGGCCACGATGGCATCGTCGCCATCCATGCGCTCGACGAATCCCAAGGAGCCATCTTCTACACGATGGATGACCTGGAATCCCGCACGCTCAGGGATGCTCTGGACGAACATGGGGCCGCAGGGACACGATTCAGGAAGCGGACCTCTTTGGCCATCGCTTCGAAGCTCTGCGACGCGATGGGCTATGCGCACGCAAAAGGAGCGCTGCACGGCGATATCAAGCCCGAGAATATCATCCTGATCGGCGAGAACCCGAAGATCATCGACTTTGGCGTCGCCCAGATCGCGTATGTCATCGGCGACGCAACCCAGTCGGATGGGACACTGCAATACCTCGCTCCGGAACGCCTTGACCTGCATGGAGATGAGCGAAGCGACATCTATTCACTTGGAGCCGTCCTCTTCGAGATGATCACCGGCAGTTCGCCGCACCAACAATGGGGCGAGACCACAGTCGAGATGCGACGCAAGGTAGCGCATGGAACACTAGCATATCCACGCGAATTTCCCATCGACCGAAGACTCAAAGGCATCATCGACAAGAGCCTTTGCGTCGATGCGGACCTGCGCTTCCAGACAGCAGACGAGATGCGCCATGCGATCGACCAGTACTTGAAGGGCATTTCGCGAAGAAGATTCATCGGAGTTCTCGCCGCGGCAGCAGTGATGTCTGCGGGAGGATTCTACATCAAGATCCAGCACGAACGGTTCTTCGGCGCCCTGGACCGATTAGCAACCGACATAGGCAATACCGGCGTCCGCGAGTACAGCACGCTCAAGCGGCTCTACCAAGACCTTGCCGCTGAAGTCGGAAATCGGAGGATACTCGATCTCGTCGAGGACGGGACGCTCCTTCCTCCTCGTACCGTGAGGGGAAAAGACGTACCGGGCCAATACCCCTACACCCTAGACCCCAAGACGAAGAAGTGGCGCACCGACGAAGGGACTAGGTTCACGGGCGGATTCTGGCCCGGCGAAGCATGGCAGCTCGCCGAACTCACCGGTGAGCGCAACTATGTCCTGGCGGCGGATATGTGGGCGCGGCCGATGAGACTGACGACACTCGACGGCACGTATTTCACCAGCATGCGATTCTACCACTCCAGCGCCCTCGGCTACGACACGGACGGAGACGAAGAGCACCGCACCAAAGCACTGCAGGCGGCGCAGGCCATGTTCAGACAGTACAATCCTCAGACAGGCATCTTCCAGATGGAACCCACCATCAATGCGGAACAAGGACCGATCCTGCACTCCCACTCGCTCATGTTCGCCCTACCGCTCATGCTGTGGGCATACGCACAGACGCCATCCGCCAAAGAATATCTCCAAGCGGCGATCTCCCACACCGACACATTCATGCGGATCAACATGAATCCTGATGGATCAGTCGTCCAATCCGTGGCATTCGACCCGGACTCAAGGACGCGTACCCTGATCAAAGCAGGCATCAGCTACCGCGCAGGCTCCACCCTCGCGCGAGAGCAGGCCCGCGCGATGTCGATCCTGCCCATGATGCACAAAGCCACAGGCGAAGCATCATACCTGGAGCACGCGGTGCGCGCAGCAGAATACTTCATCAGGAACAATCCTCGTGCCCTCAATGCCAACCCGATCACAATGCTTGAAGTCCCATTCTACGACTTCCAGGATCCCGGCATCGACGCGCCCCGCGACTCCTCGAGCGCCTTGATCGCCGCAGGCGCCCTCATCGACATCGCGAACGCGACGAAGAACGAGAGGTATCTTAGCGGTGCGCTCATCCTCATGCGCGATGTCATCCTCAAATCGCTCAATACGACCCGTCTGCCGCAGAGCATATTCGGCGGGGTATGCATAGACGCAGGGCAGCCAGACTACACGCACACATCGACGACATACGCGGATTACGCAGGGTTAGAAACAACCAAAAAAATAATCAGGTCCCTCTGATGCCCGCGGCCTAGCCGCCAGTGCACGGATTCGGTTCTCCGGGAGGCGGATTGCACGGATCGCCGTACGGATCGACCTCCACATCGAACGTATCCAAGACTCCGCTCACGTGGGCGAACACCGACCCGATTGATGTCTGGATCCCACTGATGACCTGATGCACGACGTCAGCCACATCCACGCCGACAATCGCCGATACGGTCAGTCCCTGCGCCAACCCGCTCCCCAACGCGAAAACCGCGATAAGGACGACAGCGCTCACGCTACTGTGTACTTCCATAGTTCACCCCCAACAGCGCACGGACTTGATGCCCGTAGCCTGAAGTATGAGCAGCGACGGACTCAATACATACTTTTTTAATGTATCATGCATTGTCATAACCATCGATGCTTATGGCGGACAACCACCGACAATCGGACGAGAAACCCGGAAATCTTCTGGATCGTCTGATCAATGGAACGCCGATTCTCGGTGAGATACACAGGCTACGAAAAGACAACGCTCGCCTACGTCATCTCCTCACTTCCCTGAGCAGAGGGCCTGAAGGTGCATATACTCTACGTCTGCGCGACTGGGAGACCGCGCTTGACTACGTCGAACGCATGACCGGATCAATGGGTGAAGACAAGGACATCCTTCGCGCCAAGATCAAACGCAAGCTCGACGATATCGTCGCGCAGACCCCCTCGCAGAACACGATACGGATCTACTCGTACGACGGCGATCTCACCAAACAGGTGGTCAGGCTCGAACCTGACGCGCAGGAGAGAGTCCTCAAGAATATATGGTTGTTCAAGATCTTGGACACGGATGCAGAAGCGATGAATGAAACCTATGTGAACATCCCGCACCGCCCCCGAGGATTCCAGGCGGGAAACTACTACATCGAAGAAGAGATCATCGGTCCGGACCTGCTTGACCTGTCATCCAGCTCGATACCCTCAAGCACCACGGCGCAGGACCTCGACGGCTCAAGCGAGCCATCACGTCCGTCGTGCTCGATGACATCGTCCAGTTCCAGCGCAACACCTCCGTGTCACCGCAGCGCAGGAAACCATCCTTGGCCAAAGAGAAATTCCCGCAGACCATGGCACGCTATGCGACCCTTTCCACCCATCAGGAGGAGACCTTCACAAGCATGGGTGCCATGATCGATGACTGCGCGACCGCTCCGTTCGGCGACATCTCCTTGCAGAACGTCAAGATCAGATACGATGTCGTGCTCGCACGGCTCGCAGCCAAGCACCCGTCCCTCGAGAGCATCGGACGACGCTACGCCAAGCGCATGATCTCCGACGACCATGTCGCGAGCACCATCTTCCGTCTGCTTGACGGCGTCAATCCCGCGCAGGGCCAACGCATCTCGATGAAGGAGGTCATCGAGGCATACACTCTGGACGTGGACGGCGTATGTCCCATCAACCACTACGATTTCTCGACGACCACAAGATACACGTTCCCCGAGGACGACTTCATGCATGTGCTGGAATCCCCTGCCAATATCCTTTCCGACGACGAGCGCAGCGCTTTTGAGGCTGGTCTGGCCGTATCGCTGAGCGCGCACGGCCTTCACGCTGCGCAATACTGGTCCGACAGGAACCTCAAGGCAGCATATCGTCACCTGCGCTGGTGGGATGTCTATGCGCGTGGCCAGATGAACGCACGCGACAAGACGCATCCGTCCTGGCACGTCAAGCAAGCATATCGGCACCTGCACATCCATTGCAGAGGGGCCGAGCCACCTCAAGAAGATTTCGACGCTCTCCAGACGCGTGGATTGCAGACCCTCGCTGACCTCATCGACTAGTGATGCAATCCTGTGGTGGATCCTATGGCGTCCTGGATCAATCGGACAACATTCATCAGATGGATCCTGGCCGCGCCCAACACGTCATCATCATCCTTGACGCAGCCTAGAATCAGGGCCCTGCATGCGTTCACTTCAGTCCTCAACTCATCCATGCGCTCATCGCTGTACTTGTAGAACAGGGCATAGTACGATTCGACAAGAGCCGCCGCGCCATCGAATGCCGCCTTCATGCCCGCAGGCGACCTGGCGCCTCTCCCATGGAGCCGCAGAATGAACTTGTACTCGTCGCAGATGCTCTCAAGCAACCAGACGATGACATACAGGAACTGCGTGTGGATATCCTTCGTTGCGCTCTTGTTGATGAGGCGATGACAGAAATTCGTCAATCGATTATTCGTCTCCTCAAGCCTGAGCGCCTCGTCCACTTTGCCTTCATCGCCTGAATCCAGCGCAGACCACGTCGTCTTGGCCATTGAGGTCGTCACCAGGAATGCGCGCCTCAAGACATGGTCGAACTCCTGGGAGTCATCGGTCGCGAGCGCGCGTATATGGCACGATTTCTGCCCTTGTTCGATGACTTCGAATCCTATGAGCCGCTTGGCGACCGAATCGCACACCAGCTGCAGGCGGTGTTCATCCAAGGCTTTCACACGGATGTCATCGTAGCCCGACTTGTGCAGGACATCAAGGATGCTCCTGATCGCATCATCGCTGAGATTGTCAAGATCGATGTCCACGTGCCGATCAGGCCTTGGCTCTCGCGAGGTCGATATCCGCAGGCCATCCGGCGCTTCCTCGACTTCCAGCTCATCTCCCTTGTGTATTCCGTGCCGCTTGACCCATTCAGTCGGCAACGAAATGGTGAGCGTCGAAGGTCCGTGGAGGACGACTCTGCGTTTCATAAATACACCACCAGTCGCTACCAGAATAGCCAGTATATAAATATGATTGTACCTATGGTTCATTCCATGTGCATTATCTCTTACGATAGTTTATATCCGGTTCTGCCCGAGCAAGACTCGAGGGCGGCCTCCATTTCATCCCTGGGCGTAAGCCTCGAAGTCAATGCCGTCCCGCCTGCTTTACGCTGGCCAGCGTCGTAAAGCGGCATTTGTAGCAGACGCCCCCGCCTGGCACCCGCAATCACGATTGTCGGTGCCCGCAGGGCCACTTCTACGCAATGCCCCTGCCGGGAGCTTGAAAGCAAAGCGTTTTCGGATGCCGCAAGGTCGAGTCGCCTGTCAATTGCCGTTTCTTCTTGTCTCAATCCAGGTGCTGTGCCTTCATGATAGCAAAAACTATATACTATTTGAATACTAGGTGCAACCATGAAATCAAGGATCACCGCTCTCATCATTAGAAACTGGTTGGACCACTAATGGAATTATTCACAAGAAAGAACGGTATACGGTTATGCGTAGTTGGGGCCGCAATACTGTCACTTAATCTCTTGACCTTGAAATTGTGGGATGTGGATATCGACATTCTTGGCGCCATGATCCTTGTCCTCGGGTTCGTCTTCATAATCGCAGGCGGAAGAACTATCAAACATTCATCAAAGCTGTTGACAAGAAGGAATGGATTATGGTTGTGCGTGATCGGAGAAGCGATAATGATCATACTTGGATACGCAGAATTCCTAAGAATGACGGAGACCGGTGCGATTATTGGTCTAGGGGTATTTGTCCTGGGTCTTGTTCTTATAGCGGGTAGGTGGAAACACTAATGAGCTGGCTGCCGGAGACAAGAATAGGGAAGATCTCTTTTTGGGGCAGTATGGGCGGGTTAGTCATGATGTACATCCCCTATTGGATCGCCATCGGATTTGATGTGAGTATCCCGATTCCGATAGGTCTTGCGTCCATCGTATTGCAGCTACTATTCGGAACTTTGTCTCTTATATCCATCCTCAAGCATAAAGATAGAGCGATCCTCCTGTTCATGACCAGCCTATTCGGTCTGTTCGCTTTGGTAATGGTGATAGGGGAACTTGTCTTTCCTCACTAGGATCCCTTCGATCAAAGATAGTAGAATATCCTGTAATCCAATCAAGATTCGATTTCTTTGTAAATGCCCCCGCCGGGCTGTCATCGGTATTCTGACAATGGAGGACCTGTCACTTATATCTTTGATGATTATTAGTGTATAGACCTGGCAACTCATCCAGTATATAAAAAGAGTGCGGAGAAAGGACAATCAATAGACTCACT
>JBDRLR010000165.1:0-3353 GCA_043812855.1 Nanobdellota archaeon
ACGGCATGCGAGGACAGGTCTGCGAGGGACGAGCAGCAAAGCTCCGCGATGCTTCGAACAACGACATCGCTTGACAAGGACAGGAGACAAGCCGAGAAGACAGCGCTCGGATGTGAAGCAGAAGATCTCCGCGATGCTTCAAGAAACGAACGACATCGTGAACGTGAGTAGTCCGCACCAACTACATCACACAACAATGCTCACTGGGCGGGATGCGCCGTACCCCACATGATCTGGAAGAATTTGTCGTACGACTCGGCGGCCTCCTTCTGATGCACGATGATGCCAAGCGGCTTCTCCGACCAGATGATGATGCCGACCATGTCATTGCGGATGATGGTCTCCGTCAGCGGCTCGAATCCTGCTGTGGTGTAACGCACCTCCGCACGCGGATACTTCGTTTCCGCCTTCCAGAACGCGAGAGACTCGTTGAACATCAACTTGGCGATAATGCCACGCCGCGCGCGATTCTTGTGGTACGACACCCACCATGCCTCGCCGAGCATGAGCGACTTGGCGGTCGAACCGAATGTGTGATGCTCGGTGCCGCCCGCATCGAGCAGAACCATCAGCGATTCCCTGATGCCCTTGATGCCGCGGAACATGGTCATCTGCGGGCGTTCCTTGGCCTGGTTCTGGCGCATCAACAATTCAGGGAGCAGCTGCTCGAACCTAGACCTCTTTTCCTCTATGAAGTCCACGATGTGATGTGGATCCGCGGGCTGATAGTTGTTGCGCTTCCCCTGCTTGACTGATGAGACCAGTCCTCGCTCGATGAGGCGATTGAGCGTCATGTGCACCACAGAATTCTGCAGGCCGCTCTTCTCCAGGATGGGCCCTGCGGTGGACGTGCCCAGCTCCAGCAGTGCGAGGTAGACCTTGATTTCCGCGGCTGAAAGACCGATATCCTCGAGTATCTGCGTGTCCATAGAATGCCAATAGAAGGCGTGCTCTTAAAGATTTCGCTTTTATCCTCCAAAATTGGAGAATAAAGCTATAAATCAGAATACTAACACTACTGGGAAGTAATAAATAGAGGTGGTGAACATGAATAAGGTACGAATGGGAGTGATTGCTGCGCTCATCGGCGCAATGGCCGCTGGAAGCGCACGGGCGAACGACGCCACTGAAATCAACGCAAGGCGCGATGCGGTGACTGTCGACAACAAGATCAGCGGTCCGATCACTGGTGGAGCCGGGTACTTCATCCGCGTGAGGAGCACGTTTGACTACGACGCGAAAGCAACGTCCACCTTCGCGCTCGCAGACCTGACGGCAAAGGTAGGCAGTGGCATCGATGCAGTCGTCGAGGCCCAGGTGTTCCCTGACCAGAGCACGCATCTGCGCGCAGGAGCGCAGTACTTCCGAAGCCTCGGAAAAGATGCGAGCGTCTATGCCTTGGGCACGTTTGATGTCGGCGGCGACCACGACGCCGAAATCCTGGTCAGCGCTCGTGCCACGCCAAGGATCGCAGATGGCCTGTCAGCCAAGCTCGGTGTCGAGACGGTTACAGACATCGACAAAGGTGTCAGCTACGCGACGCAACGGTGGCGAGCGGGCATCCAGCGCGACGGCTACAGCGTCGGTCTGGCCCTCGACACCACGCAGATGCCAGGAACGTCTCCGTCGTACGCGCCAGGCATCTTCCTCCAGAAGGATTTCTGATAAAGTATTTCTTTTATTCTATCTTCCAACGGTTTGTTCGATCCGTGCCAGTATGGCACTCTGGGTTTTCCGCGAGTGTAACGGTGACAGCACCGAAATCCATATAAATGCACACATTGTAACTATTGCACATGGCACAGATCATGACCAAACGGATTCCTGTCTCCGAAGACAGGTGGAAACAGATAGGCAAGATCAAACAGGCGGGACAGACCTATGATGAATTGCTCGGCGAGATGGTCATCGCGTACAACCGAAAGGAACTGGCGAATCTTGCGAAGTCCGCCCGCAAAGGAAAAGGGACCTGGCACAAAATGTAGATGGCTGTACTGATACCTTCAGTCTAGCAATCCAAAACCCTTTAATATCCCACTCTCCCCTCTTTCACCATGGACTACCGAGAAGTATCGATCATCATCTTCTACGACAAGCAGGGGAGGATACTGCTCCAAGACCGCCAGGGCATCAGCAAGGGGGGCGAGCTGTGGGGCTTCTTCGGCGGTGGCATCGAACCCGGCGAGACCAAAGAACAGGCGCTCGTAAGAGAAATCAAGGAAGAACTTGAATTTGACATTCAGGAATACGATTTTCTCAAGATGTACGACGTGATCTTCGACGACAAGCACCGAGTCATCAGTGCCTTTCTCGCACCGATCCGAGACCACGAATCAAAGTTCCGCCAGATCGAAGGTTCAGGGATGGCATTCTTCAGCGTGGCCGAGGCCAAACGATTGAAGATGTTCGAGGGCGACTATCAGATACTAGACGATGTCAGCGAATGGCTCAAGCGCAATCAATTTAAACCCCAACCTGCCTGAGATATCCATGCCCGCCAAGAAGAACGTGAAGAAGACAGCAAAGAAGAAGACTTCTCGAGTCAAGAAATCCCAGTCCAAGCCACCCATCACCAAGACGGAACTCAAGACGCTCGTGCGCCAATTGGAGAAGGAGAGCGACGTCAACTACGACGCATACGAATCCACCGCCGAAGACTACTACAAGAAGATGCACGTGCTCGGCGACGCCGAGATCCACGCGCGCGACGAATTCCTATCCCACGTGCGCCACGGCGGCCTGATCCTCGACGTCGGATGCGGACCCGGACGCGACGCGAAGTACTTCGTCAGCCAGGGATTCCGCGTCATCGGCATCGACATGAGCCCCAAGATGGTGCGCATCGCGCGACGCGAGGTCCAGCATGCGGAGTTCCACGTCATGGATTTCCTCGACATGGAATTCCCCAATGAATTCGCGGACGCCATCTGGTTCAACTCGAGCCTGCTTCTCGTCGAGAAGCACTACGCGCCCTTCATCCTCAAAGAGATGCGCGATATCCTCAAGCCCAAAGGCATCATCTACATCAGCCTCTCCGAAGGAAAAGGACAAGGAGTCCTGCACGACGCCAAACACGACGTCAAGAAATTCTACGCGTTCTACGACAAGAAAGAGGCCGAACTGCTGCTCAAGGACGGATTCCGCATCCTGGCGATGTACGATACAAGACAAGCAGAATTCAAACCGCCTTCCAGGCACCAGAAGTGGTTCGCCATCCTCGCCCAGAAGAAGTGAGTCCTACTTCTTCGCCTTCTTCGCTTCGTGAAGCGACCCTCGCTCACCGCGCAACTACATTTAAAAAACATCCTTGACTCTCGCTGGAATGGCAGACCTCTGGGAGATCCTGGTTCCAC
>JBDRLR010000166.1:0-5550 GCA_043812855.1 Nanobdellota archaeon
CCACGTGCCGAAGATACGAAGGATGAAGACGATCAATCGGCCATGATCTCACGGACGCGGCGCAGGCAACGATCCACTTCAGGGGCATACTTGCGCATGACTTCATCCGTATCGATAGGCACATCCGGCCGCTGGACCATGAACGACCCCTGCGGCTTTCTTCGCGTGTTGTAGTACAGCGAAATCATGGCCGCGATGCCGATTGGCGTGATCTCCTGAGCGCTTTGCGCAAGATACGTGTTGTGGTCTGGCTTGCCGCGCCACGCATGATGCACCACTCCCGCATCATCCGACGTGATGATGATGTCCAAAGAGATGGCTCCCTGCGCATCACGGACGACAGCAGTGAGCTCGCCACGGTCACGAAGCGGAGTATATTGTGAACCCATCTCACCTAGGGTGAGCGGACCATTTAAATGATTTCCTCATCGCTGGCGAAGATCAAGCAACCCGCCGACGAGATCCAGCGCGAACTCCTTCTCCCTCTCGGGCAATTCCTCATTGGTGAACACCTCATCGAGACCACGAAGCAAAACATCCTTTCGCGTATATTGCGGACGCGACGAGAAGTCGTGGGGAACCATCGCCAGAGCATATTCCCCGCGAGCAGTGACCACCCGCAACGGCCCGTGCAGCGGCGGCTCCAGATAGGCCTCGGCAGTCTCATGTCTGCCGATCGTCCGCTGCGCGCTCATCGTCACGCCAAGACTTATCCCATGGATCCTCTGGAACATCATAGGATCAGTGATCTGATACAGCGAAAGCACCCGAAGCGACTCGATCGCGCGGCTATCATCGAAGGTGATAGGCAGATCGTGGTGCATCTGATACCATTCATCATACTCATCGACCCAGCCGACCTGAGTGTACTCACTGATGAGACGGTCGACAAGATCCTTGTGCGACCGGATGAAACTGCGATTCAGAAAATCGCCCTGATGATCCGCAGACAACCCTGAATCATGGATCTGACGGACCATGTCAGAGACGAGAGCGATGCGCTCCGACGACGCATACCTGGGATTGCCAAGAATCAGGGACGGCAACTGCAGGATCTGCTCATGCTGCCTGGGCAACGGATCACGGCTTCCTTGCGCATAATCACTCACATAATTCATGTAGGCCCGAATCAGAAACCCGAAACGGACCATGGCGACATCAACATCCAATCCTCCACGCAACGCACCTATCTCCTTGTCCATTCTCCTCCTGTAGCCAACGCGTATCCCTGTCTTCGCCGCCTCGATATATGCTGATGCCGTCTCCACGACAGAGTCAAGATTGCCCGCGGGCCGACCCGCAGCAAGACTACGAGTGAATTCCTTTGCGGTGTGCTCGATGGTCTGATTGATCGCGTGCTTACGGTCCGCCGCCGCCAGTCCCTTCTCGAACTCCGCACGATACCTCATCAGGCTCGTCATCAACTGAATCTCGCGATCCTGGCCCTTGAAATGCAAGGCACGATATCCATTACGTTTGGGATAGGTCACATAATCCTTGCAGAGCAGCCGATCAGGATCCTGCGTGCTCACCAGCTCAGTGAGCCGATGCCACTGCCGAAGGAAGTCGAAGTCATCATAGTCCCTCTCCTCAAGAAACCATCCGACCGGAAGGCTCGAAAGACGCAGTGTATCATGACTGGTGATCTTTCCTGCCCGTCCAGAGATGGTGTGACTATCTGACTCATCCTCGAGCACATCACGGGGCGCAAGCTCGACACTGGGCGCGACGCTGCGCACATCATCAAGGAATGTATCCCTGTTCTCGTTGGGTGAGCTGACATTGATCAGGATGTCGTCTCGACGCGCAAGCAGATGGAGCCTGCCAAACGCAGTATATGTGAACACCTGGTCAGCGCGATAGTCCGCAGGCCGAACCCGCGCGGGGATCCTGCCAAGAGCAAAGCGCTCCTTTGCCAATCTCATCAGCTGCGCCGCGCCCATCTGCGCGGACGGCTGCGCGAATCTGAGGACCTCGACGTTCAGCATCCTGCTCTGATCGAAATGGCGGAGCACATACGTCTCTGATTGAAGCGGGTGATTGTGGAACGCGAGTCCCTTGGGCATGGCGTCATGCAACGCGAAGTCGAGAGGAACCACCAGTCCGTTCTGCATATCCCTCGCGAACCTGAAGAGGTGCTGGATGTTCTTCTCCTCGAACGCCTCTTGGTAGGCGGCCAAGGCGACCTCGCGTTCCGTTAGCTCTGGAAGCAGGGCGCTATACTTGGCGGCGATCGCCGGAGAGTGGCGCTCCACCCTGGACATGATGCGCGCCGCTGCCCTGTGTGGATCATCCACGAGCGCCTCAAGATTCACATACTGATTCGAGGGGTCATCAGCCACGATGCGAACGCCGATGATGTCATGCAATGACTGATTGTAGATGAAGCCCGAGATCATCTTGTTGACCAGGCTCGCGATGGATTTCCTGCGCACCTCGACGCGGCGCAACCCCACTCCTGGCCTTCCGCGATACTGCCAATACTCGCTCCGACGCACATATGAATGAGCGAATCGATCCATCGAGCCGCCATGCATATCGACGAAGTACTGCATGATGTACCTCGCGGACCTGCGCAGCTCATGGTTCGCAATGACATGATTGCGGGCCGCGACCTCGAAGACCTCGTCTATCCTCTGCTGGAAATCAGGACGATGATGCGGAGGATTCCGCGGATCGGAGAGTATCTGACGCAGATCGTCACTCACAAAATCAGGCAAGTCATCGAAGACGCGAGTCATCACACCACCTTCGTTGGAGGAGTCGAGTCGAAAATGTACTTCTTGTCCTCGAACTTATCCGCCCAATGGATGAAAGCCAAGGTATCCCTCACCTGGGTACGCTTGTCCCGCCGTCCTTGCTTGGCCCTTCGTTTCACCTCGGATTCCTCCTCGTCCATCATCGCCAAGTAGTCCCTGACCGTGTCGTTGAGAAGAAGCATCCGCCGCTCGGGCGGCTCGGTGGCCTCATCGGCGATATCGATCCTCGGCGAAGGTGTCCTACGGTCGAAGAGACCGTTTTCGTCATACAATGCTACCAACTGGCGCCACTGCTCGATATAGCTTGGAGGGACATGGAATATACCCAGATGCATCTGGTGCATATCCATGACGTCCCTTATCTGATCGCGCATCATACGCCCGAAGGCGCTGACGACAGGGCGCAATCGATGAGGCTGGCATCCATAGAAGTGCTCGCGCGCCTTCACGTTCAGCCACAACGCCTTGGTAACACGGTACAATCTCTGCTGTCCATTGAACGAGCGCTGAAGCTCCGCAGCCTGCTCGCCAACATATATCCTGTCCTTGAACTCAGCCTGCTTGGCCATCATCTCCTCAAGACGACCTTCTGATTCCAGCCGGGAAATCTCAGAGAACATGACTGGATACTCCTCTTTGAGCCTCAGGCTCGCAGGCGAATCCATCGTACGCATGTTGTCGACGTTGTCGCCGATCTTGAGCAGGATCGTCTGATGCGTCTCAGCCGTATTGCTGTCGACATACTGCGTGGTCTGCGACTGCTGGATCATGCTCTCGAGATATCCATTGTAGGAATAATCATACACGATGACTCCGCCCCGCCGCAGGCTCCCGAACCTCGAGACACGTTTGACGATGTTGTGCGTGTGGAAGTGTACCTCGGTATCGCGCTGCCTGATGTTGAATCGTTTGCGGAACCCCTTGAGCCCCTGGGCGAGCTTGCGCTCTATGAAGTAGTTGCGAAGCTGGTTGCGCTTGCGCATCAGGGAGGAGAGCGGATCCTCGGCGTAGCCAGGGATGTCTCGTTCGATATACCTCGGATGCTTGGAGAGTATCTCATTGACCCGTCGGTCGACGTACTCCTCAGCCACGTCATGCAACAAGGTGGCGTTGACAAGAGGTATCAGATACGGTCGCAGGTCATCCCTGCTCGGATAATGCTCGATGATCCAGCTTGCCGCCTCCCACGGATGCACAAGATATGGGCGGCCGTCGACCCCTCTGAAGGCAGGCTCGTGCACCTGACCCGCAACGGACAAGGCGAAGCCATACACGAGCTGCTCCACCGACAAGCCCGCACGGTGCGTGCCCTGCTCAAGAGAGCGCACGTAGTCCTCATGCATCCGCATATGACTGGCATCCGTCTGCTCCCTGAGAACGTCCAGATGACTGGTCTCCGCGTTCGGCGTGGTGACTGCCGTCAGAATCTTGTACAACGTAGGATACTGCGCGTCCTTTGGCCCCATCAGACATGAAGCATTATAAAGCTTAAATACGTTGCTGAAGATGTTTATAAATGCTGATTCGTCGACGGGAACAAGAGTCCAGTCCGCGCGGCGACCCTGGCTTCGATCGACTCCACCACTGAGAGCACATCGCCGATATCCCTGACCTCAAAATCGACATACTCCGCATGCTCGTCGAGCACGGACCTCTCACCTGACAGGATGGCCGCCTCCTTCGTCCAGACCGTGGTCATGCCAACCTGCTTTGCCCCCTGCAAGTCACGCTTGGGATTGTCACCGACCATGACGCACTCATGCGGCTGCACGGCGAAGTGATCCATGACCATCCTGAAATTGCTCGCGTCCGGCTTCATCCAACCAGTCTCATCGGTCGTGAAGACATGATCGACGAGGCGATCGACTCCGAGGCGACAGATCCGCCGCATCTTGATCTGTCTGGTGCCGTCCGAATCGCTGAGAATGGCGACCGCGTGACGCTCACGAAGACGCTGGAGCACCCTGATCGAATTGCGGAACAGAAAGACGTTGTCAGTCACAACATCCCAATACCGCTCGGAAAGCCGTTCGATACGCTGAACGTCGATGGGGACCTTGAGCTGATGGAAGATGTGCGTAATCCACAGCATCCTGCTGAACTTCTCCGAGGAACCGCCGACATGCGCGAACATATGCTCAGCCGCCTTCCACTCCCGCAAGAAATCCTCAGGAGAGACTGCGCACTCGTCCGAGACGGCTTGCGCAAGACTGTGTGCGGCCTCCTTTCCCGCAGGAGTCCAGAACTCAAGCGTATTATCGAAATCGAAGGTGATGAGCCGGATGGACATGCTCCCCACCCGATGCGCATCTATAAAAATATTTACTTCGTCAAGTCCTCAAGGGGCTTTCCGTCCTTGGTCTTGCTGAGCTGCTCCGCCTGAGCGGCCAGGTCCACACCGAGGTCCTTGAGGGCAGCGACGTGCATCTGCATCAACTGCTCGACAATGGACAGAATCTTGGCCATCTCCTGCCTCTCCTTGGCAAGCGTGCTCAACGCACCCTTGTGGAATCCGATCTGCTCATCCTTTGAAGCCTCGTTCTGCGGGCGATTACCATCAGTCATTTCATTCACCTCGGCGGATATACGCCACTGTACGCAACATCAGTTCTTTTTTAAATGTTTGGGGTGCGACGGGTAAGTAGAAAGCAAGGTCTGCTGCCCTTAAGGGCGAGCGTCAACAAGGACGGAAGTGTGTCGTCCGCGGGGGTTGCGCCATACGGGCACGCCGACCAACCGCACCAGAAGGTGACGCGAGCAGGGCAGCAGACCAACGGAACGACTACTTTCT
>JBDRLR010000167.1:0-5594 GCA_043812855.1 Nanobdellota archaeon
ACCATTGACCCTCGCGATGGCGATGCGATGTTCGTGGATGGTGGCAACGCCGCCATCCTGGCGACATCTCATCTGGAGGTGCACCTGGTGCGCGTGGCTGCCGTCCGCAGAGGAGGACACCGCAAGGTCGTTGTTCGCGAGTTCTTCGTCCTGGTGCGAAGGCAAGAGCATGATTGCGCGTTGCAGTGCATTCCAAAGCAGGATTTGCCCAGTGCGATCGTGGCTGATTCGATGGACCAGGCGGTGCAGCGTGTTCGTCGTCTGTGTGAGCTTTCGATGTGCCGGCATGGCGAGGGCGTCTTGGTGGTCCTGGATGGCTCTCTTGATCAGCAGGATGATGAGAAGGACGTCTCCATCGATGGGCTTCAAATCATCGGTCTGTCGAAGACGACGCAGCGGGGTGGCGATCGTCCCTTGGCGCACACGCTGCTGGGCGCAGGCCCATCGGCGGCGTGGTTCTATCCTGAGACTCAGTTCGGTGGGTTCGTCAAGTTGCACCCTCGCTCGATACATGTATTCCGCGTCGAATTCAGAGGTGTCGAGGTGCATCATGCGCTCGGTGTCCTCTTGAAGGAATCCGCTGATCCTGTGTTCTTGGGATATCCGTACGGTCTGATCGAGGCTGACCGTCGGGCCAGGGTGTCCAAGGAAGAGGTCAAGTACCTGCGGACGCGATTGCTCAACAAGATTCACGGCAAGGACATCGAGGCGGCCCTGTCCACTCGGGACGCCCATGACATCCTGGATACGGTGGCATGATGGACAGGATCATCGTTGCGCTGTCCGGCAGATATCCTGATCTTGCGGAGTTGGAGGCTAGGACAGTCCTGGGCATGCGCGGCAGACGGTTCCCAGGAATCCTTGTGGGAGAGGCAAACGAGCCCGAGCGCTCAGGTGTGCTGTCGTTGACAAGGACGATCGGCGCCTTGGTGTGCAAGTGCCGTCTTGATGCAAGACTCCCTCCGAGAACCGCGACGTGGCCGAAGATGGCGGGAACGTTCAAGGTTGTCGGATCCACTGAGCAGGTCAATGCGCTGCTTGCATCCTGGTGCAGGAAGGCGAATCCTCATCTGCGACCTGATTTGCATCAGGCGACGAGCGTCGTGGACTCGGTCGTCAGCGGATCGTACAGGTATGTGTTTGTGCGCAGGTGGACCGATGAGCAGCCCTTCGAGGATCGTAAGGCGCATCGGTGGCCTATGCCTCATCCTACGGCGTGCGATCCGCGTCTGGCGCGCGCCTTGGTCAACTGCGCGGACGCAAGGAGCATCCTCGATCCGTTCTGTGGGGCGGGTGGCATCCTGATCGAGGCAGGTCTGGCCGGCGTCCGAGCCATGGGATGCGATATCGACGAGGACATGGTGCGTCGCGCCAGGGTCAACCTCTCTCATTTCGGCGTCCATGCCAGCCTCGACGTCGATGACGCGACGACGCTCAACAGATTCAAGAAGGATGATGTGGACGCTATCGTCACGGATCTTCCCTATGGACGCAACTCTAGGCTCCAGGCCGCAGATTCCACGTACGAGTTGTTCTTGCGTCGCGCAAGGCGGTTGGTGTCAAGGGCGGTCGTGGTATTCCCGTCCTGTGCGTTCCGCCCTGCGTTGTTGAGGAGGACGGGATGGAAATCGACGCATGCATTCGACGTCTACGTGCACAAGTCGCTCTCCAAGAAGGTTGTGGTGCTCACTGCGTGATCTCCGCATAGATGTCACGTAGGCGTTGATCGTCGTGTTTCATGGTGTTGAGCGAGTCGATGATGCGATTGATGCTCTCAAAGAGTTCGTCGAGGACACCGCCTTCGTATTCTTGGTCGCTGGGCTCTTCGTGCATCATTTCGATGATGTCGACGATGGCGCCTCTGATGACGCTGAGCTGATGTATCTTGTCGAGCAGGTATTGGTCGTCGTGGAACGTCACGTAGGTCTTTTCCTGCAGCTCTTCCATGCGGATGATGCCGACGTCTTTGACCAGTTGGTCGACATCGACGCGCATCTTCTCGAATATGCCGAGGACCTCTTCCGTCTTCTGGTCCTTGGTCTGGATGTCGTTGCCGGCAAGCGCCTCTTGCAGCTCTCGGATGCGCTTTTCCGCGTCGATGAGCAGGTGGGCGATGTCGTTGTCGATCGCTGAGTCGTTGATCTCGATGCGAAGGAACCGGTTCTTTGCGGAGCCGAATAGTTTTTCCAGGAATCTAGGAGCCATCGTTGTATCCTGTGCATTCCAGCGCGAGGAGCAGCGCGTCCTGCACGTCTTTGATATCCATCGGGTGCGCGTTGTTTAAAAATTTATTCCTGGATTCCAGCAGGATGTTGATGCGCTCCAGCATGTCTATGGTGACATAGGGGTTGACTGCTTCCATGCCTCCTGGAGGATGGACGACCGCCTCAAGGAATGTGCACGTGTCCAGATACAAGGCACGGGTCATGTCGGTTCCGCGCACGAGCGGTGCGGGCTTGGCGTCCTGGGCATCGAGATCCATCGTGGTCTGGTCGTCCTCGACGTCGTTGGTCTGCTCCTCTGCTTTCGTGACTTGCGGAGGGGGCGCCTCTTGTGATCGCTTTGCTTGGGACGCTTGCTGCTGCGTCCCTGTCTCGAGGCGCACGATCCTGATCGAGTCGGCGCCTACTGCGTAGATGAGGGAGAATGAGGCTTCTTGGACGCTGTTGGCTCGTTTGGTCCATCGCACCATGTCTCGCATCTGGCCGACGTTCAGTGTCATGCCTAGGCCTTGGATGGACTCTTGCTCCAGTATGCCCTCGTTGAGGTAGATGCGGCTCGTCTGGGGCCCTGGGTGCTCATCGATGATGTCTAGGCTGTCCTTGTTGATGAGGTATAGTTCTGCGGCGGGAAGTTCGAGGTATGACTTGACTTCTTGTGGAAGCAGCCCTTGGCTGACGGAGCACTGTATCGTTCTGCCGTCTATGCTTTGCATAAGTGCGAACTTGTTTGCGTCGACGGAAGGCTGCACTGTCAGGGTGGCTTCGCCCGACGCATTGTCAAGGAGCCTCTTGCAGGCGTCCAGCACGCCATCGGCGTTGACGTGATTGATGCTCATGGTCGGGCCTGAGGCAGGATAGATGGTCGCATCGAACGTGATGGCCGTCGTGCTGATGCGTCGCCCTGAGTTCAGGGACATGCTTTCCAGGTATTCGGTCAGTTCGTCCTTGACCTCATCATGCGTTGGCTCGCTGTTCTGTCCTATGATGGTCTTGCATGCGGGGCTTGTGATGCAGATGCCTGCGTGCACCGGGAATCCTTTTTGCTGCAGTTCCACCAGCATTCTGCAGGGCGTGGTCACTTGGTCGAGGGGTGTGATCTTGGAGAAACTGACGATGGTGTCCATTGGTGTGCCAGGTCTGTGGTGGTATAAAAACGTTGGTATATCTTTAAATAGCTCGTTGCTCCACCCACCAGGGTGACGGACATCTCTGATGAATGGGTGGTGAAGATGACTGACGCGATCTCTCGTCGTGACATGATCGTGCTCTCTTCGACCTGCGAGATCGAGTATCATGGACGTGCCCACAGCCATCTGCCTGAGGGTGATCGGGTAATCATGATCAAGCCGGATCAGACGCTCATCATCCATCAGCCGAGGGGTTCGGCGCCGGTGAATTACATGAAGGCGAAGTCGAGCCATCTGGTCGTGCGTGAGCCTGACGCTATCTATATTCGCAGCGCCAATCCCAAGCTCAAGGATTATCTCAACGTCAGGATCACTGATGTGCACTTCTTCCATTGCCACAGGCCCAAGGATGAGCGTCGTATCGAGCTGTTCGGCAATGAGAGGGATATGTCTGACTACTTGTTCGAGCATCCTGAGGAGGTCGAGGAGGGATTTGTGCCTCTGAGCCGCGAGGAGCACACCAGGTACGGGTTCATAGATTTGTTCGGTCATGACCGCAACGGCAACATAATCGTCGTGGAGTGCAAGAGGTATCATGCTGATCCTGCCGCGGTCACACAGCTGCGTCGTTATGTGGAGAGGATAAAGGATGCGAAAGGAGTCTTGAGGGTCAGAGGGATCCTGTGCAGCCCGACCGTCAGTCAGAACGCGCTCAAGATGCTTGATGATTGGGGTCTTTCGCACAAGGCAGTGTATCCTCCGAAGCGGATGGTGCGTGCAAAGGATCAGCGGATGCTCTTCGATTTCAGTCCAGAAGATGCCTGACTTGCGTGTGGTGTTTGCCGTCGAAGACGATGGCGGCCAGCGCTTTGGCGATGGAGAACGGCCGGGCGTGTCCCCAGACGTGTTTTCCAACGACGATTCCCGCGGCGCCTGTCTGCTGGATGTCGTGCGCCCATCTGAGGAAGTTGTCGTCGGTCATCCGTACGTCCTCGGTCACCAGGACTTTGGTGGCTCCCGCGCATTGGACGATCCATTTGTAGCTCTCGAGGTGATTGTTGTACTTGAGCTTGACGAAGTCTGCGCCGAGTTCCATGCCCATGCGGGCGCTGTAGGCGATGATGTCATCCCCTAGAGGGTCGTGGATTCCTGGCCCTCGGGGGTACATC
This sequence comes from Nanobdellota archaeon, assembly GCA_043812855.1. Classification (GTDB taxonomy): domain Archaea; phylum Nanobdellota; class Nanobdellia; order Woesearchaeales; family JAHJEM01; genus JBDRLR01. Next base: position 4,519 of record JBDRLR010000167.1, read on the forward strand.
CATGCGATGATGGGCACTCCGATCTCATGAGCGCGCTCAGCGATGGATGTGAATTCGCTGAACTGGTCAGGTTCCGTCGGGGATCCGTCGTAGATGGTGTAGCCGACCGCGGTCGCTCCGAGCTTGACCGCATAATCGACGCTGCAGATCGTCTTTGCGACGGGACTCATCTGTGGTAGGCTGCTTTTGGCGTTGAGCTTGACGATGAGTGGGATGTCTTTGTATTCTCCCTTGTAGTAGTGATGGGCGACGCCAGGGGTCAGGATGATTCCTGTGAATTTTCCTGCCAACGCGATGTCGAGGATGAATCGCGGGTCGACGGTCTGTTTGGTGAAGAATCGCGGGCCGTGCTCCAGGCCGAAGTCGTAGCTGAGGATAAGCGATTTCCCTCGTGATTGCAGCCTGCCTGCCTTGATCTGTGCCATGCTCACCTCATAGCGTACTGGAATTAGGGATTATATAAGAATTGCGGTTCCTCAGAGTGAGTAGAAGGCAAGCCGCCGCCACTTCTGTGAGCATGGTGAACAAGAGCGAGAGAGCCGACAAGGGGGTTGGGTCGTGACAACGACCTATAGGAAAGCCCTGCTTTCCTTATACCGAAAATCTTCGATTTTCGAGCACTCGGAAACGCTCTGCGTTTCCTGTGTCCCTTACGGGGAATGTCGGAAAATCAGACCTGAGTATATACGAACGTGGCGCGGCGGACGAGCGGATGTCGCCAGATGCGAGCGACATAAGGCACTCACAGAGTGCCTGTAGCGAGGACGTTCTACGCGCCTATCTCTCAGCACGACTTCTCGATCCGCTTGGCGCTGACTTTGCTGACATGGCGTCCGTCTTTCTTGAGGAGTCTGAGTGCGGAATCACGGTTCAAGAGGATATCTTTGGATCCGTAGTGGCTGATGACTGATTCGGCGTTCAGGCTCGCAAGACGTAGGCAGTCGTCCGGGCTTCGGGAGTAGATGAGTCCGCACACGAAGGCGGACGCGAAGGCGTCTCCGGCTCCGGTCGTCTCCACGATCTTCACTTTGCGAGGCAGGACCTTGTAGACCCAGCCGTCGTGGTGGCAGCAGGAG
>JBDRLR010000168.1:0-2547 GCA_043812855.1 Nanobdellota archaeon
TCGAGGAAGCAAGGAGGAGTTTATAAAGATGCGATCACCTGATGCCGACACGAATCTTTATAAATACATCAGGGTTTTTGCAGGTGTTGCCGCAGTCGCATAACTCGGTATTGCGGCGGTCTCGAACGAGGGTTTCCACGGGAAATGCAGAAATGCATTTCCGGGGTGCCGGAAATCGCAGGATTTCCGCGCACGTTCCTCGATCCCGAGGGCGGGCATCGAGTTGCACTCGAGCCCACCGCGAGATTCCACTTCGAGTTAACCGCTCCCTCTGGGATTCCCGGTTCAAATCCGGGCTGCGGCGTAGCGAAGCGAAGACGCGACGCGGGTTTGCAGGAAATGGCAGTTCCTGCGCAAATCCGGGCTGCGGCGTTTTCAGTAAGGTATTTATAGAGATACAGGAGAACCAACACCATGGCAACCAAAACAGCACACAAGACGCTCACCAACGACCAGATGCTCACAGGCATATTGTCCTATCTGAGCATCCTCGTCATCATCCCCCTAATTATCGTGAAGAGGCGCGACGACTTCATCCGATTCCACCTACAACAAGGCATCGTGCTGTTCGTCGCCGAACTCATCGTGTTCGTGGCCCTCGGGGCACTAACAGTACTCATCCCATTCCTCTTCGTCATCTCCAACATCATGTCAGCGGTGTTCCTGATCGTCTCCATCATCGCCATCGTGTACGCGGTGCAGGGCGAGCAATGGAAGATCCCCTGGATCAGCGACTACGCCAAGAAAGTCAAGCTGTGATGGTCGGGATCAGCAAGTTGTACGACACCGACGACTGCGTGGCCTCATAGAACCGAGCCGCCTGCCCGTTCTCGTCAGGGAACGAACCGAAAGCAGGATTGAGCATGAAGACATAGGCCGCCGCGAGGACATGCTGGTCGAGGGAATACTTCTCCTCGAGCTTTCGCAACTCCCGCTCGCTCTGCTCGTAGACCGCCCGTGAGAAGCCACATGCGCGCTGCGCAAACAAAGGATGCTCACGCATGACCTTGACCAAGTCATCAAGGGTGTATCCTGACTCGTCCTGCGCCGCAAGATGCAACGTCTGCGGCGAGAGGACTTTGAACCGCCTCAACACGAGGGTGTCGAACCGATCCTTCTTCTCCTGCAGATCGACACCGAGGAGCGGACCCAGAAACTTGTACCCGACACAACCAATGATGTACAATGGCCTGGCCTCGCCCTCATCCACTCTTGCGATGTCAAAATTCACCGCGCCCATGTACTCATCGAGAGCATCATCGATCGTGCTGTGGATCTGACGGAATGGCGAGCGCTGCTCAAAGAACTCGGCGACCTCATCGAGATCGACCGCCATGACCTGCTGGTCGCTGACACCCACCTCAAGAAACTGATGCAACATACGATGGGTAAATGAAAACGCACTTAAAAAAATGACGGCGTAGGTGTGCCGAAGACATCTAACTTGACACTTCAGATCGAATTCTTCACTGAAGTGTCCTTCATTGGAGTCCAATCCCTTGCAAGCTGCGCCAGAAGCCTCACACCCCATCCTGTGGCGAAGCGAGGCCAATACTCACGCTCCTCCGACTGGAAGGCAGTGCCCGCGATGTCCAGATGCACCCAAGGCGTCTTCTCCACGAAATTCGAGAGGAAGGCCCCCGCGGACGACGTCCCTGCCTCGTAGCCCTTACCCTTCTGGATGTTGCGAAGATCACCGATATCACCCTTCATCAGATCATGATACTCCTGCACCAACGGAAGTTCCCAGACACGCTCCGCGACTGTGCCACCGGCTGTGCGGACCTTGTCCGCAAGCTCCCTATTGTTGGTCATGAGGCCCGAGACAGTCATGCCGAGCGCGACTATGCACGCACCCGTAAGCGTGGCGAGATCCACTATGGCCTTAGGCTTGATATCCTTTGAGACATAACTGAGAGCGTCAGCGAGGACGAGCCTGCCTTCGGCATCCGTATTGAGGACCTCGATCGTCTTGCCGTTATACGCCTTGACGATATCCCCTGGTTTCTGTGCGCTGCCTCCAAGCATGTTCTCTGAAGCGGCGATGACCCCAATGATCCTGACCTTGGGCTTGAGCTGCGCGATGGCAGACATGGCGCCTAGGACCGTGGCACCACCCGACATGTCATCCTTCATCTCAAGCATGTAGTTCCACGGCTTGATGCTCAGGCCGCCGCTGTCGAACGTAATTCCCTTGCCGACAAAGGCAATTGACTCCTTGGCCGACTTGTTATATTCAAGGACAATGAGTTTCGGCTCCTGGTCGCTGCCTGCGCTGACGCCAAGGAGGGCCTCCATCTTCATCCTCTTGAGGTCTGCCTTGCCGAAGACCTTGACGCCGAGATTGTGCTTCTTCGCCAGCTTCTGCGCCTCCGCAGCCAAGACTGTGGGAGTCATGTCCCTCGCAGGAGTATTGATGAGGTCCCTCGTGTAGTTCTGCGCATCCGCAAGGATGGTCGCCAGCATGATGCCCTGCTCGACGTCCGCCTTCACCGCGTCTTGGCAGAGGATAGCCATCGCGTCGACGACCTTCACCGAAGAGGTGTC
>JBDRLR010000169.1:0-4686 GCA_043812855.1 Nanobdellota archaeon
GTACTGCTTCTTCTTTTCGTCCAAATCGCTCACTTTCGCTTGCAGTATCCGTGTCTCGGATCGTTTTTCTCGTGCCAGAAGCGTCGCGTTCTCTTTGATGATGCGGTATTTCTCGATGTCGAAGAGCTTGCGCAGGATGTCGACGCGCACCTCGGCGCTCTCGAGGAGGATTTTCTTCATCTCTTCCTGCGGGGTGTAGACGGTGTAGCGGAAGATCATGTTCTTTGATCGGGACAGCAATGATTCGGGGTATCCGATCAAGGTCAGGATGCGTGATTTCATCTCCACGGTGGTCAGGTCTTGCTTGACACCGTCGATGATAAGGTACCCTGCGTCTTGTTTCACCGATGTCCCTCTTTTTAGGGGGCGGAAGATCACGATCTCTTTGCCTTGGACTTCCAGCGTGAGGGTGACGCTTCCTTCCCGCTCGCCGTGGCGCAGCAGGGTGGTGCCGCTTGTCTCGCCGCGCAGGAGGCCGAAGATGGCGAATTCGATGGAGAGCAGGATGGTGGTCTTTCCGCTTCCGATGTCGCCGCACAGCAGGATGCTGGACTCGGGGAAGGAGATGGTCGAGTCCTTGTAGCTTCTGATGTGGTGCAGTCTGAGGGTCTTGAGCAGCATGCCTTCAAGGAAGCCTCCACCGTATTTATACGTTGGTAAAGTACTTATATCCCCTCTTGTTGACGGCGTCATGCGCGAGTATGTGATGCCGCTGGCTGGTCTGGATGAGCGTGCGTCCAATGCTGCCTTCTCTGATGTCGCTCGTTGCCTGGATGGGGCTGGCGCTGTCCTTGGCGGCGTGGTCCGCAGACGAACGCAGGAGTATGATTATCTTGAGGCGGTGATGATGCATCCGTCGGCGGGTCTGGTGTTGGTCCGTCGATGGGCGGAGTATGATCCTGATGGCATCCCTTCGCACGTGCACGTGCGTACGCAGTACGCGGATGCCGTCCTGCACGATGCGCTCACCGACATTCTTTGCAGGTATGTCGCGTCGCGTAAGCCGTCAGAATCTTTATAAACAACCTGCGGCTCTGTGCGGGTGCAGCCCCGTAGTGTAGCGGTCCATCATCCGGGATTTTGGAGAAGGGAATGGAGGACATTTCCTTCGGAAATGTCCTGGGACCTCGGTTCGAATCCGGGCGGGGCTACCTACCCTTTTCTGATATCCAATGGTGTCGAGATTCTTGGTGCGACTAAACAGTTGGAAGCGAAATATATTATGGCGCATTTTATTTTAGGAGGAAATTTAGGTTCTCTCCTGGTTGCAGATTCCTTGGCTCATGATCTATGAGATAAATACGGCCACCAGTTTTTCCTTGCGGTGTCAGCTCAGAATCTGTCCTCCTTAACATGGCGCCTTCACGCATAGCAACGACAGGTTGGGTATTGCCAAGTGCATGGTACTCCCTGATTCTGCCGTCCCTAGTCTCTCCTTGGTGTTTGAGGATTATGGCAAGCTGAGGAGCAATTTCAAGAACCGCAGTCATCTCTTCAGGAGTGAGTGACAGTGAATCTTGATAATGTGGGTTTACATTAAATGGTACTAGACCCAAGGCGTCGAGTCCATGACAATCTGCAGCAGGCATATCGTTCGTGTTCCCTATTGTCAATCCCGCCACATTTGAACCTGCAGATGAACCAAGATAAGGTGTCCCATTTTGCACTTTTCGCCTGATATCGTAGAGTAAGCCTTTATCCTTCAGTTGGCGGAGCAAATGCCAAGTGTTTCCGCCGCCTATAAAGATTGCGTCTGCAGATCTCACAGTACCCCTTGGATCTTGCTCAGAGATACATTCTAAATCGTAACCCATTGATTGAAACGTTGGCGCAAGAACTTCCGTGAATTTTTCATGCGAGATTCCATCAGGTCTTGCATATGGAATAAACGTGACTGCCCTAACATTTCCCAATAGCTCCTTGATTTGCTCTCTTGCGTGATCAAAAGGTTTTCCACCATGAACCTTCGTGTTGCTTACGAGAAGCATATCTATTGACATGAAAAAGGGGAAATCTCAGTACTATTTAAGCGTTTATAGGTATCGTATTACGTCTTCCGAGTTTCCTTTATATACTGTGTCCGGGCGGGGCTACCTACCCTTTTCTGATATCGCAGGGTGCCTGAGATTCTTTGGGGATTTGCCAGTCGAATCAGATTGCTAAATAGGCTTTCTTACCCTTTAATCTAAATTGACACAAAATAAAGGGTAAGATTTAAATACTACATGATGTTAACACAGACCAATGGTTTACATGTACAAGAAACGGATAGGGAACAAGGACTACTACTACCTCAGAGCCTCTGTTAAGCAGAAGAACAAGCTGATTACGAAAGACATCGCATACTTAGGAGATGATCCAAGCAAGATATACGAGAAACTTGAGAAATTGCCTCAAAAAGACATCAGAAAATCCTACCACAAACTCAAGAAATTCATAGAATCGGACTATTACTTGGTGCAGGCCGAAAACCAAAAGCTGAAACATGAATTCGATGGAATAGAGCAAGTTGAAGCATGCAAGATCCACTGGCAGACGAAATTCCTCAAGCTGGACACGCAGACTCAACAGGAAATTCTGAAGCATTTCGTCATAGAGCTGACGTATAACACCACATCGATAGAAGGCAACACAATAACTCTGAAGGAAGCACATCGCCTTCTGACTGAGAACCTCACACCTAAGAACCGAACTTTAAGAGAAATCCACGATATAAAGAACACCGAAGAAGCATTCTTCAGACTGTGGAAAGAAAACAAGAAAATAACACACGATTTCATCATCGACATTCATAAATCACTGCTCAAAAACATCGATGAAAGGACAGGATACCGCACAGGAGACGTCCGCGTCTTCAGATCAAAATTCAAATCGACACCATACCAGTACATCAAAGCAGACATGGACATATTGCTGAAATGGTACCATGAGAGCCACAACTCACACCCGCTACTCCTTGCCTCAGCATTCCACCATAAATTCGAAAAAATACACCCCTTCTTCGACGGAAACGGAAGAACGGGAAGAATGCTCATGAACTACATCCTACTGCAAAAAGGATACCCTCCAGTAATCCACCAGAAGAAAAACAGGACAGAATACCTGGACGCATTGCAAGATGCGGACGACTGCCCACTAGACAAGTACGATGAAAAAAAATATAAGAAATTGACAGAGCTGAGTGCATTCTTCCTCCAAGACAAATACTGGGATAACTTTCTTACCTGAAATTACGACTCGCGTCCGGCCGCGGCTATCCTCCTTTTCTGACGTTCAAGTGCCCTTGTTCGCATGGGGCAGTGAACGGAGATGCTGTGGCAACGATTATAAGCTGCGTGGCTATTCCTTTGGACACAGATGGAATCGCGTCAACCGTCAGACGAATCTGGAAGGGTGGTGGTCTCACCTTGCTATGATTGCGCTCTTGAAGACATTGATCATCGCTTCTCTCACAAATTCCCGGTCTACATTCGGGGCATTGGGACTTCAACGAGGAAAGGACTGGTCCTGCCTGGGTTTTCTGAGGTGGGCAAAGATGTACCTCTCAGCACTATTGAACATATACTGGACGAGGGCACCGAACTCGTTCTTGACCAAGATGGATTTCCTGCGGACCGACCTATGGATTATGCGGAGGGGGGTATTCTGACCAGAGTAGGCACATACGACGGAGATCCTCGATCATTCACGATGATGTTCGTGAGGAATGCCATCAGGAATCTTTTGCGTTCAGCGGAAGAGCATCTGGACATAGAACGACGAAACGAGGTGATTCCTGCGCTCTTGGTGTACGATTCTTCCAAGGTTGTCCGGATGAAACAAGTAGAAATAGCATTACCGAACGATAGAATAGCTCGATGTGAGAGCCTTCTGGCTTTGTACGTGCTTAAAGAGTCTACATAAGAGGAAAGGCGCGGCACCGACGAGAAATGCGTGCGTATTCACTCGTGGTGTGATTCGTCGCGTTCTGATCTATACGCGTCGCGCAATTGCTCGATCAGTCTCATGGAGGGGATGAAGATTCTCTGGCCTTCGAATTCGTAGGAGTGGGTGAGACCTGAATCGTCGGTGAAGTCCTTCCTCACATATGGCTGCCAGACGAAGCGTGCCGCGCTGTTGGCTGCGATGCCGTCCACGATTTCGCTCAGGCACAGGCCATGCAGTCCCAGCCGTGCGCTCGGTTGGTCTCTGTATTCGCGCACGTTGTCGAGGCGGGTTCCGAAGATGTCGCTCGGGTAGCCCATCCAGACGGAGAGTGAGTGCAGCGCGTCATCGTAGAAAAGGCCGCAAGCGTCGCGCGATGCGTTCTTGCCGATCATCGATTCGATGCCGAAGATGCCTATGGTTTCGCCTTTGAATGAGAGTGGCTCCCACGGGCCGCGGAGCTGTGGCTGGAATGCTGGGGGTATGTTCTTCACGTACCAGTCGAACCTATCAAGCGCGGCGCGCCCGCCTTCCTTGAGCAGCCAGGTGCGCATAGGCCCCATTTCTTCCTCAGGCTGGGCTTCATGGGTTGGTGTGGGAATCTCTTCGTGAGGATGCTTGCGCCCTTGAAGGAGCAGTCCTGGCAGGTACGAGTATGCTGGTTTCACGCAAGACAGATACTTTGATGACTATTTAAATTTAAGTGTGTGCTTGCGGGTTTGTCGACGGTGTCCCCTGCCCTGGTCGGTAGTATCTTCTCTT
>JBDRLR010000170.1:0-4395 GCA_043812855.1 Nanobdellota archaeon
GCGCAATACCTTCTCATCAGCCACAACGACGGCGTCATCTCCAGCGCGGATACCTTGTACGGCGTGAGCATGAACCAGCACGGCATCTCCAAAGTCACCACGCTCAAGCTCTAGACGAAGACGTGCGTGCCGTCGAGCATCCTTGCGACGACATCGTCGCCGAACTTCTCCCGCTGGATGAAGACCGCTGCGATGCCGATGGCGTAGACATCGGGAATCGACCGATGCCCAGATACCCATTCAGACACAGTACCACGATCATTTCGCGTCAAACCATTGACATCGCAGTGGAGAGCGTACGTCTGATAGAGCGCCCTTGTGATGTTGTGCCTGCAATTGGCGGTGAAAATCGGGTCGTCGTAGCGCTGCGCAAACAAAAGACTGAGGTCATACTCCACCGCCACCGCATGCCCCTCAAGGAATATCCTGTCGAGGCGACGAGGGGGTTCATCGATATCCCTTCTCCTCCCCTTAAGATTGAGGTTCGCTTCTGCCTGAAGATGATGCACATGTTCATGCCCCAGCGCGCAGGAGAGAACATACCGACTCTCGAGGCGATGGTAGATGGTGCGATTCTTGTCCACGTAGAACATTCCTTTGCCTACATGTCCGGGGCTCGCCATGAAATTGCGCAGCCAACGTCCTTCGAGCCTCGGCGGCCTGGTCGCAGTCCTTGCAGTGATGCGCTCCACACCTTCCGCAGCCTCAGAGTAGATGTCGCCGACCTCGTCCCTGTCGACATGGGGGGAGGACCAGAACCTCTTCTTCTCGACCTTGAGATCCTTCACGAGGCCTTCAGCTCGGTCGAGCAATGACTCGAGCACTCCAGTATTGGCCGGGTCGCGCACGACGCGCAAGAGATTCGCATCAAGATAGGGATGATCCGATGCCGCCGCCTTGATGCTCGATTCCATGCGAACGGGAATCCGCGTCGAGTTTTAAAGATGAAGCGATGTCGCGGACGAGGAAACCCCCTGCGCAACGCTTAAGAATATGCTTTTCCTCCACACCTCGTGGCGACCGTCGACGACCTGCTGACCGAGATGTCAAGCACCGACCTGCTCCTCGCCCTGATCATGGCGAAACCAGGAGAAGTCTACTTCAAAGAGAGCGAACTTGAGGACAGTATCCGGAAGGCGACAGCACAGTATCCCTCCCTTGGGAAATTCTTTTATGGCCATTGCGACGGCACGCCCGAGCACGGCAACGTCTTCGATGACGCGCTGGCATGGGGACTCACCTGGGGCCAGCTCACTTTCACAGGAGACTTCCAGCACACGTACCTGCGCAACTCCTGGAGACCGCACGTGGACGAGCGGCTCAAGGAACGCTACGGCGCAGACTACTCCGCGCGTCTCGCAGAAGTCGTGGAGCGCGTCTGGGCACCATCTTCGTGACGCGCACGGTCACCTAACACCTCGACGAGGATATCTCTTACCTGAGTGGCAGTCTCATCCCAGGAGAACTCCTTTCGCACCGTCTCACGCGCCTCCTTTCCGACCTGGCTGCGCACCAACTCATGCTCGGCAAGATACTTCATCCTCCGATACAGCTCGATCGGGTCACGCTTGCGGACCAGAAAACCGTTCTTGCCGCTGATGATGTAGTCCTGCACGAAACCCACCCTTGTCGCTATGACCGGCAACTCGCACGCCATCGCCTCGAGGACCGAAAGGCACGTCGTCTCAGTCAACGACGGCATCACATAGATGTCCATCGCCTGAAGATACGGCACCACATCGTCCCTCGCCCCAACCAGCACAACATGCTCGCGGTCAAGGGCACGCCTCACCGACTCAAGCCCATCGCCCACGATGAGCAGCTTGACGCCCTTGACCGACTTCTGCAGGCGATTGAACGCGCGCATGAGCGTGACGAGATCCTTCTCCCTGCTGAGCCGTCCATGATACCCGACGACGATGGCATCCTTGGGGAGGCCCAGCGCGTCCTTGGCCTCACGCTTGGCTCCCGCCTTGAAATTCTTGGTATCGCAACCCAGGTGCACCACTCTCTTGGGCACATGGCCGATGTGCCAATTCACGAACTCCAACGTGTTCTGCGAGGGCAGCACCAGCAGGTCGGCCCGCCGATACAGATACCTTGCGATGTGGAGGACTGCCATCTTTGCGACCAGTTTGAGACTGGCGGCGGAGACCGCCTTGGAGACTAGTTCCCACTCTACGCTGTGGATGAATGCGACGCTGGGCTTCTTGGCCCTCTGGGCGAAATACAGAGCCAAGCCACCGATCGGACCGATGGTCTGGGTGAAGACGATGTCAGACTCACGCACCAACCGACGGATGAGGCGCGGCGCGTGCCTCGCGGGGCGGAAATCACCCACGCTGAACGACCTCAAGGGGACGCGGATGATATCATCCGTCGACCGGGACTGACCGAACACGGGAGCCACGACCGTGACATCGAAGACCTCCTTGAGGGCAGGCAATACCTCTAGAAGGAATCGTGCAATGCCGTCCCATCTCGGGGCGAAGTTATCCGTGGCGATCAAGAGGCGAGGTTTCATCGTACTTTATAGAACACCTCCGCGAACCTGAATTTGTGACGAAGACCGCACCACACGGCGCTGATCGCGGTCTTGACATACAGCACATTGTTGAGGACGACGTAGGACGTCAGATTGATCTGGCTCTTGAAACAGCGCAACGCCCGCATCTTGACCGTGAAGGTCTGCGAGACATCCACGACGAGCCTGGGCATGTCCCTTCGATGCCAGCGCGTCACGTTCCAGATGTCGAAGGTGTACATATCCGCCTTCAACTTCATACTGTCGTACGTCCTGACCGCGAGGCGATGCACGGCGCGATGATCCTGATGCGTATCGTCCCGCGAATGCGTGAAGATATCCGTCGGGTGAAGCCTCTTGATGAGGGCGACAAGCTCGGCCTCCTTGTCGGCGAACTCCTTCTCGAACTTGCCTTCGCTCAAACCCAGGAAGAACACGCCCGACCCTTGGATAATCTTGTCCGCCTGCTCCGCTTCCTGCTGCCTGATCCTGATGATCACGTCAGTCTTGAAGTGCGGATGCGTCGAGGCGCCGTACGAGAAGATGATGGAGTACACCTTGCGGCCTTCCCGGGCGTACTTGGCCAAAGTGCCTCCGGGCCCGAAGATCTCGTCATCCGAGTGCGCGCAGATGACCACGACGTTCCCACGCTGGGTTACCATACGTCGACACGTGCAGGAATCTGTTTATAAATTTTTAGGGGTGCAGGGGTGCTGAGGAGGGTGTTTCGGGGGGGTGGCACGGCTCGGACGCTTGGTTTTTTTGTTCTTGTCCTGAACATGCTTTGGTTCTTTCATCGAACTTGCATATTTTTCGAATTTGGTGTATTATTCTCGGTAAATCTTGAGATAAACATGGATTGTATCGTTCTTTTTTGCCGACGGAGGCGAAAATGCATATTATGCGGAGACAAAATATTTATACATGAATGAGTTCACGAAGTATTGGGAGTGGTCGGCATAGGGCAAAGGGAGTGGTTGGTTGTCGCGCTGGTCGCCGTCATGTTCTGTGCGTCGTTCGCGTTGTCTGAGCCGGACAAAATCCGCTTGCTCAAGGAGCAGGTGCGAGAGTACAGTCAGAAATTGAATCAGTCTACTGCGATGTATCTGGAGCATCTGGATGATACTGAGGCTCGGGATACGTTCATTGTCATGTTCAAGGCTGATCTTGATGGGGATACGCTCGAAAATTTCAAGGTTGACACAAAAGGGGGCTCGCGGATCGCGAAAATTGAGAGGATGGCTGCTGATGTCGGTGATTTTATTGATGATCCTGCTGTTGAGTTCATCGAGCGTGATTAGTCGATTGTGGTGCTGGGAGACACGATTACATATAATGTCAACAAGACGAATGCCTGTGAAATAAGACTCAGGCGCCACGCAAACCAAAATCATTACAAATACTAATATTGTAACTATTGCACATGGCACAGATTATGACCAAACGGGTTCCGGTCTTGGGGGAAAGCTCGTCGACGAGTCTTGTCGTAGACACAAGAACATATTTCGTATCGAGTACTTTTTGGCGTACACGCCAGAACTCAACCCGATCGAGCAATGCTGGAAGCCAGCGCGCAGGGTGCTGGCGAACCGCGTGCTCCGCACGCTCCCCGCAGCGCAATACTACTTACGAAAGACCTTCAACAACCAGAAGGAATTACCTCAAATGTTCCATTATTTAAGAGATTAACTATAAGATAAAATTTTTATATCAGATACTATTAACTTCTGAAATTGGGGGGTGTAGGTGATTAGGCGGTTATACATAGTGGTTGGTTTTCTGGTCATCTTCTCCTTGCTGTTTTCTTCATATGTCCTGTCTGCTGAAGCAAAGAATGACAACGACTTGAAAGATAAGGTCAGAGATCATCA
>JBDRLR010000171.1:0-5588 GCA_043812855.1 Nanobdellota archaeon
GTCACAGCTCTCGCTATTCAGACAGGTATCATCACCACAGTACGCAGGAGGTTGTGTGACCGTGCAGACCCCTCGATTCGTGTTCTTCACGTAGACGTGCCTGCTCTTCTGGATCTGGGTGGTCTCGACTGCATGCTCGAAGTAGTATATGCTGCCGCTGGTGTCGATCACTTTCCAATACTTGATATGGTTGCCGCGGTCCCCCACAACGTAGGGTCCGCAGTCCTCATTCAGATTGTAGTCGATCTTGTTCTCGTTTCCGCACATGTCGAAGAAGCTGATATTTGTGCCTTCCTGTCCATTCTGCAGTGAGGGTTGATATATGGTCGCCGCGCATTGGTCAAATGTGGGTATTCCGTTACTTTGTTGTCCTTGCATGAACACCTGGCCGCCACCACCCTGATACGTAAGATAATAGTTGTCCTGGTAGCAATTGTCATTGCGACCATCCTCGGCGTTCGTGTGACGCTGCATCATGCCATAATACTCATCGTCCGGCTCGACGTTGACCGCCCTAGTAATGCTTCCAAAGCCAAGGTTCCAACCAAGGCCCACCCAGCTCGCCTCCTGGTCGGTGCGGATGCCTGCGGCGTAGGACAGCGAGATGTCCGTCCCACCAACGGACGCCAGCGCTATCGCTGTGGAGTAATCACCAGAGTAGCTCGCTTGGAATCCGCTCGTCACCTTGGAGAAGGACGCCGACTCCGGCGCAGTCTCACGAATCTCGCCCCCCGCAAGAACCTGGAAGGCCGCGATGCACACCAAACATACCACTACCGCGAAATATATCGATTTTCCACCCATACCCGTCCCCGGCAGGTATGAGTATTTAAACCTTTTTTTTTCAGAGGGGTAAGTAGAAAATATCCTTCCAAGCATTGTTCCGCAGTGTTCGCATTGTCCTTTGACTGGCTAGGCGACATCTCCCCGTGAGGGACAACCCCCTTGTCGCCCGCCTTCGTGTCTAGATGATGCTCACCCTTAAGTGCGGAACAGAAATTTTCTACTTACCCTTTTCAGAGGCACGAGAACAAGAAGCAGAGGAAACACCAGACAAACCCTGACCCCCTCATTCCAGCACGTCATGACGGGACTCGATGCGGCCTCTATGCGAGAAGTGCATGAATTCCTCGGCGACGGCATGCTCTGGGCGGAATCTTCGGACGACGAAGACGTCTTTTTCTTTGGCAACGACCATGAACTCCAAGGACTTGTCCGCATGCTTGAGGACACTGAAATTATGCACGACGATGTTGGCGTTCTCCTCCGTGTTCGGAAAGGCGAGAACAGTCCTTGGCACGTCGAAGCGAAAGCGCTTATTGTCGTCGGTGTCGACATGGCGGAAACGGAAGAAGTTCTTGGCCTTCTTGAGCTGACGGATGGCCTCGCCGAGGTCACTAATGATTGACTTGACCTCGATGATGTCGCAATGCGTCCTTCTGAAGATCCTCGGTCTTTCTATGGCCAGGATGTCCACGAAACCCCTGCTTCCATACTCATTGTAGGGAAACTCGACAAAAGGCTTCTGATACTTGCCTGACCTGTTGAGATCATCGAGGATGATGCCGATGAGCCTTGCATGGACCGCGTCCTTTGGGAAGCGCATGCGATGACTGTCACAAGGAAGTATAAGAAGTTATTGATGGACCGAAAAACATGCGACCGGCACACTGAACCCTGCGGAAGAATGACCGCAAAACATATCACCAGAACAACAGACTTCCCTGCGCGATGAGGTGAACGCCACATGCATCATGCACCACAACATTTAAATATCAACTCATATCTATTTGATATTGATTCATATCAACCCGAGGAATCCATGAAAACAATCTCACGCCACCGACTCAAGCAGAGCCCTACGCTCAACACCATCCTCATGGTAGAAGACACACTCAAGAGCGCAGACGAAAGCATCCTCCGCGTCGCACAGATCAAACGGATGCTTCCACGACAAGTCAATCACAACATGCTCAAGACCATCCTGATCTACCTTGAGGAAAGCAACAAGATCGCGGTGACCATCCGTGGCATCACGTGGATCCACAACACCGATCCACGACTGCGCAACGCCATCAGAGCCGGCACGCAGATATGAAGAACACACGCATCATCCTCTCCTCGGACACGGCGACAACACACCGTATGCTTGGCGAGAGCAGCTCTAGGCGCGAACAGATGATCCTGCGCCGCGTCAAGCAGAAATTCGATCTGATCAAAGAGAATCCGCACCACGGCGACCCCATCGCCAAGCGTATGATACCTCAACGATATGCAAGCACCTACGGCATCACGAACCTCTTCCGCGTGGAACTCCCCTCATACTGGCGGATGCTCTACACACTCACAGGTGATGGAGACGACATCGTCGCATTCATCCTGGACATCATCGACCACAAGATGTACGACAAACTGTTCGGATACAGGAAGAAATGAAGCCGCGAGGGCTGACTGAAAATTCTGCGGAGGAGGGTCGCATCCTACCGGAAGAACGTGGCACGAACACAAAAACACCCCAGACCACCACAAGCCCATGCTCCCGACTGAGGACCGCAAGACATATATACTTCAGTATACTGACGTATACCATGACCAGCACGACGATCAAGATCCACCTAGACACCAAGAAAGGACTGGACCAATACCGCGAACACCCCCACGAAAGCTACGACCTTGTCATCCGCAAGATGCTACACCTCGCACGGCATGCGCGCAAGGAACCCCAGCTGAACGCCAAGACAATCCGAGCGATCGAAGCAGCGCGCAGACGGGTCGCACGGGGGGAATACTACACCGAGGAGGAAGTGAGGAAACGACTCGGCCTGTAGGCTACAGAGTCATCTTCGACAAACCCGCAGGTCGCCAACTGCAGAAACTCCCTGAACGCATCCGAACACGAATCTTCGCGAAGATCAGAGAGAGCAAAGAAGAACCCCACCGATTCTACACGCGACTCTCGGGACGATCCGACTTCAAGCTTCGGATCGGATCCTACCGCGCCATCGCTGACATCGACGACACTCGCAGAACAATCATCATCCTGCAGGTGCGGCACCGACGCGAAGCGTATCAATAAAAGAAGAAAAGAAATCTATTCGTACTTCTTCTTGGTCTTCTTGATCTCTCGCTCAAGATCAAGCCTGTCTGATAGCTGCTTGCATCCTATCTTGACCCATTCATCGTCAAACGACGTCAATCCCCTTGCTTCGGGACAGTCAACAGACCACGTCAACAATCCCCTTAGACCCCGATAGGTTTATATTTCCAAATCCATTACTATCATTGTCGACAAGGCACACCATGGAACGCGGAATGGTCGCCATCGTCAAACCGACGAACTCCTGCAATCTCGCATGCACCTACTGCTATACTAGCCCCACCGCGCATAGAGGCTTCATGACGACCGAAACGATGCGCAACATCGTCACCAAAGTGACACGCTTCAACGGTCGGAACCGTGAATCCCACTTCGTCTGGCACGGCGGCGAACCCACGCTCGCAGGACAAGGATTCTACGAAGACGTCATCGCGGCGGAACGAAAACTCCTGGACGAAGGCTACCACATCGTCAACAACATGATGACAAACGCCACCAACCTCACCACCGATTTCGCACGCTTCCTGCTCAAGAACGGCTTCGCACTCGCCACGAGCATCGACGGAACCGCATTCTACCACAACCAAACTAGGCACACCCCCGCAGGAGAAGGCACATTCGACCAAGTCCTTAAAACCGTCAAGCTCCTCCAAGAGGCAGGCCAGCGGATCGGCGCCATCGTGGTGCTCAACGGCATGAACCTGGACGGATTGGACGAAACGTACGAATTCTACCGCGACCAAAATATTGAAATGAAAATCAATGCTGTGTTCCGCGCGGGAAGCGCGCGCGGGAACTGGGACCGCATCTCCCTTACCCCAAGACAATACGGCGAGGCACTCAACCACATCTTCGACCGCTGGATCATCGATGAGCGAGCGACCATCGAAGTCGAACCAGTCATCAACATGATGCGCATGCTCCTCGTCGACCGTCCAGAAGAATGCGTGCACGAGCAGGCATGCCAAGAATATTTCATGTCCGTCGATCCTCTCGGCAACGTGTACCCCTGCGGACGCTTCGACGGCATCGCCCGATTCAGATACGGCAATGTCAATACCCAACAAATCGAAGACATCCTCAGGAGTCCAATCAGAGATGAACTCCTGCATCGCTCCGAAGGCCTGAATGGATGCAATGAATGCGATTACGGCCACATCTGCTACGGAGGATGCATGGAGAACGCATTCAACGACGACGATGTGATGAAGAAAGACCCCTACTGCGCCACCTACAAGATGGTCTTCGGCCACATCTCCGACTTCCTTCGAGATGCACTAGCAGGAACAGCACCGCTCCCAGAGACCACACGCGACAAGATCGTCAATGTGCTCGGGCAGACCGTCGCAGTCGAGCACGTAGACAACGCCAAGCTCCGCAAGGTCCTCAGCAATATCGCCACCGAACAGATCGAGATCCATGACTATGGACCTGAATGGGGATGGAAAGAATACCGCAGATACGCTGATTATCACCGCTATGGAGACTACAGCGAATATCGGGAAAGCCGCTGACTCACTCGTACTTCTTCTTCTTGGTCTTCTTGATCTCTCTTTCGAGATCGAGCTTGTCCAAGAGTTCCTTGTACCGGTTCCTTATGGTGACTTCCGTGACGCCCGCCACGTCCGCCACTTCCCTCTGCGTTCGCTTCTCACCATTGATGAGGGCGGCGACGTAGAGAGCCGCGGCCGCGATGCCCGTCGGGCCCCTGCCGCTCGTGAGCTCGACACCCTGGGCATTCTCGATGATCTCCACCGACCTTGACTGGGTCTCCGGGTTGAGCTTGAGGGCTGAGGCGAATCTTGCGATGTAATCCGCAGGGTTGCTTGGGAGAATCTTGATGCCGAGTTCCCTTGTGATGAAGCGGTACGTGCGTCCTATCTCCTTCTTCTCGATGCCAGAGGCTTCGCTGAGCTCATCGAGCGTCCTTGGGACATCATGTCTTCGGCACGCCGCGTAGAGCGCGCCGGAGACGACCGACTCCATGGACCTGCCCCTGACTAATCCTTTTTGGACCGCAAGGGTGTAGATCCTTGAGGCTTCCTCCTCGACACTCGAGGGAAGCTTGAGGTATGATGAGACACGCTTGAGCTCGGCCAGAGCCAACTTGAGATTGCGCTCAATCGCTGTGCTGATACGCTGCTGCCATTTTCTGAGGCGAAAGAACTTGTTCTTGTTCTTACCATCAAGGTTGTAGAGGTCCGCTTTTCGTCCTACGTCCGTGCCCAGACCCTGATCGAACTGGGTGTATGAGATCGGAGCGCCCGTCCTTCGCTTTCTTGCCGCGGCGTCCGCGTCGAACTCACGCCACTCCTGGTCGAAATCGACCATCTTTTCCTCTACGACAAGACCGCAGTCCTTACAGATGATCTCTCCTTTATCCTGATTCCAGAACAGATTGATGCCACCACATTCAGGGCACTTCTTCACAAAAGCCACCACAATTCCACCCCCACAGGCCTTATAAACAACGTAAACTTTAAATAAGGAG
>JBDRLR010000172.1:0-7124 GCA_043812855.1 Nanobdellota archaeon
CTCTCCGATCTTGTCAGGGTCGAATTCCTTTCCGCTGTTGTAGGGGATGAGCAGGTCGCGTACCAGTGTCTTGATGTCCATGCCGATGCCGTAGTCGCGTACGCGCAGGACGAGGTGGTCGTCGGTGGTCTCAAGGTTGAATCGGATGATGCGTCGGTATTCGTATGGTGGGTAGCTATCGAGGCCGTTCTGTCCGAGCTCTCGCAACGTGACGTGACGGTCGCCGAATTGGTCCTGGATGGTCTTGTCGACGATTCCGGTGAAGAGCTTGTGTGTTGTGGCTTGTTCCCTCGTCTGCTCGATCATCTCTTCGATCTTCCCGTATCTGCCGAGGGGATCTGCGCCGTCGCCGTCGGGGAGCGTGTTGAGCATGACGTTGAGGTCGCCGACGAGCTGCATCATCACCAGGTCTGAGAGGGGGACGGTCCATCGTGGGCTGCCGTTCTCGTCGCGGTCCATGCGCTCGAGTTCGAGTTCGAGCGGGCTTCGTTCGTCACCCATCGGGATCGCCTCCCAGGTCTCGTACGACTTGCTTGTAGATTGCGTTGTCTGTGAGGCGGCCGCTGGTGTTGCGGATCTCCCGTTCCACGTCTCTGCCGTCTTCGAGCCTGAGTCGTTTCTTGATGGTCGGCAGGTTGAGATAGCTTGCCGTGGCGAGGTACACTTTGGCTGGGTCGAGGTGTCCTTGATTCAGGGGGTGGCCCGCATTCACGTAGAGGATGTCGTCGTGGATCATCACGGGGTCGCGTCCCGGATCCGTAGTCACCATCTGGATGCCCTGCACTGTGCCGCCTGTTGTTGCCATCCTGTTTGCGATCAGATGGAGATTGGCGTATGGAGAATCGTCTCCTCGCGTGGCGAGGTAGAAGTCGAGCACGCTCATCGCGGGTCCGCGCGTGATGTTTGTGGCTATTGCTTGGGCGTCGTTGCCGAAGAGGTCTCTCCAGTAGATGAGTGATTGGTGGTTGGCGGCGAAGGTGGTCTGTGTGTATTTCGGGCCGAAGAACTTTCCGAATCTGTCGTGCTGTTCAGGGGTGACGCAGTAGAGTTTTCCGTGCAGGAGCGCTGCTCTGATTCCGTCCAGGTTTGGGACGTCCTTGATGCTTTCGATGGCGAACGCGGACATCAAGGAGGGGAAGAAGTCGATCATCTTCTGTCGGAATCCGTCGTCTTCGACGGGCGCGTCCCGTATGCGTTGTTCGAGGGCTTTGAATGCTCCGACGATGCAGCGGTGGTAGTTCTCGTCGATCTTGAACTCGTCGCGTCCTTCCACGAGCTTTATGGCGGGGGGGAACGAGATGACTGTGCCGTAGTCGGTGCTGCTGAAAGTGCGGACGGGAACGCCCTGGGCAGTCAGGATGATCGTGGGCGACCACGGATTTCCCGCCTGCGGTGACTGCAGTTGTACGCCGACGTCCTGTGCGTACTTGCGTCCGTCGATCTCGAGCACGACGGGCGAGCTGTACCATTTGTCGCCGGTGCGCGCGTTGATGTGTTTCTTGTTGAGCTTGATGGTCGCGATGTATGCGGGGATCCTTTGGGTGTGGTGGAGGATGTAGTCGTGGAGGTTCCCTTTGAGGATGCCTGGATTCGTGATGCGTACGCGGGTACCGTGTCCGAGCGCCAGTCTGTTGCGTCGGACGCGCATCTGCAGGTTCCCGACATTGTCGTCTGTTGCGAAGAAGTCGAGGCTGTAGCTTTCTTTGCCGTCGCAGGTGTCCATGCGCACATGGCTCTTTTCAGGGTTTCGCAGGCAGTAGTTGAACGTGCTCAGGAATCCGACGCCGTAGCGTCCGATCTCTTCGATGCCTTCTTTCTCGGTGTTGAATGGTATGATGAGGAATCTGAATATGTCTTCGAGGCTCATTCCTCTGCCGTTGTCACGTACGTTCAGCTGGGTGTGGCCTGCGCGGATGTCGACGACGTATTCCTCGGTCATGCCTCGCGGGCGCGCGTCGATGGCGTTGAGGATGACTTCAAGGGCGGGTCTGCTCCTTTCGTTGAACTGTTTGATGGCTTCCTCGCGAAGGAGTTTCTCTATGTATGCGATGTTCTGTCTCGCCCGGGTCTGGTCGATGCTGAATGCGCGTCCGTTCTTGATGGATTCTAGGGCTTCTTCGAGCCGTGATTTGTGGAGCATGGAGCCGATCCATGCGGACAGTGGCCCTTCGTACGTCGGGTGTTTCATTGGAGGGCCTCCGCGTACAGGTCTTTGGTGATCTGGATGCTCAACTCCAGGAAGTCCTCTGCGCTCTTGATCGGTTGGACGTAGACTCCGCGCTCCTTCATGGCTTCGCTGAAGATGGTTGGGGGTCCTAGCTGGAAGAGGTATAGTCCGATGCCTCCGGTATCGAGCATCTGGTCGAATTCTTGGATGATGTCCGCGGTGTTCTGGCGGCTGTTGAAGTCGGTGTCGGAAAGCATGAAGTTGACGAAGTTGTCGCGTCTGTTCACGCGCAGGTCACGCAGATGGTTGGGTTTGAGGAAGGTGCCTCCTCCTTGATAGTCGAAGAGAGTCTTCTTGCATCGTTCGATCTCGCGGTGGCCGCACCATCCGCTGCTTCGTGTGTCCAAGCTGAAATTCATCATGTGTTGGTTGACAAGGTTGGCGAGTCCTACTTGTTCCAGGTATGCCTGAACTGAGTAGAATGCTACGGCCGCCAGGTGATATTGACCAGAGCCGTCGCCCTCGAACGGGTTGAATTCCATGGAGATGCTGCTGTCGAAGATCCAGCTCAGGTCGGGTATGCCTCCGATCTCCAGTATCTGCTCGAGCGGCAGCTCTTCAGGGATGTCGCGCCGGTAGAGCTCCATGCGCTTGCGTCCTTGGGCGCCGCGACGGACTCGTGTGCTGGCCCAGTCGATCTGGCCGTCTTGGATCTGGTCGAGATCGATTTCCTCGCGGCTCAGATGGATGTTTCCTTGGGGTTGTTCCCTCGTCTGGTCGTCTCCGATGATGATGATGCGTCCAGCCCGCTCGCGATACAGGCGGTCGAGGCGATCGAATTTCGTGAGCATGGGTGATTCGTAGGGTTTGTGGATGCGTCCTTCGACGAGGTGGCGGTACAGCTCGTCCATCATGTCCCTATCGACGGGGGTCGGCTTTGCTTCTGGTTGCTGCTCGTGCTCGTCTTTGCCGTGTCCGTCTGCGTCTTTGTCGATCGGATTGTCCTTCTTGCCGTCGTCGTCTTTGCCGTGTCCATTGGCTTGGTCGTTGGCGGGGTCGTCCTTCTTGTCGTCTCCTTGGCCGTTCTGTTCGTTCTTGCCCACGCCCGATCCTCTGCTTGGCTGTTGCCGCGGGTCATCTTGCGGTTGTCCCTGGCCTTGCTGCTGCTTGCTCTGGCCTCCTTGAGGGGGCTTCATGTAGGGTCTGCTGAAGCTGTTTCCGTACATGTCGTGAGGCGTCTTGATGAAGCGGTACATCTTGTCCGTGTATTCGGTGGCCATGGGCCTCCACAGCGACGTGTCCTGTAGCCTGCCGACCAGGTCGTCGATCGCCCCGGTGCTCATATCGTATGAGAGCGCTGCCTTCGTGAGCGCTTTGTCTCCTGTGAAGACGTCGACGAGTCCGCGCAGGTGCCGCTCTCTGCCGAGGAAGATGCGTGGCATGTATTTGTGGAGTTTCTTCTGCATGTCGGGGTCCGTGGTGCAGAGGACTTGGTTGATGTTGGCGTGCAGGTCGATGGCTTTGTCTCCTCGATTCTTTGTCTTGCGGTGCATGCTGTTCCATGCGAGCAGGAAGAAGAGGTCGATGCCTTGTCGGTATATCTCCTTGTCCGGTTCGGTGTGGGCGTTGATGGTGTTGAGTATGGTGTCGCTGAAGAGGTTGTGTACGGTCAGGCAGGTCTGCACGAGGACGTTCTTGCGGTATTCCCGTCCTTCGAGTGCCTCGAAGCTTCCGTGCAGGATGTTCTGGAAGAGTTCGTTGGTGCGTGGGCAGTGTCGGTGATGCCCGTACTCATGGGTCATCATCATGCGCGTGACGGTGTCGATGATGGTGTTGCGGTCGGCCGTGATCCCTTCGTCTGCGCGCATCTGCTCGACGGCATCGTAGAGGTCGTCTGCGGTGTAGATGTGGATGCGTCTCGTGTCGAGCGTGATGTGGGCGCCCATCGGGGCGTCTTGGGGGAGGACATCTACATGGACATCTTTGAACGGGCGCCAGCCTTTCTGTCGTATGACGTCAAAGCAGGTCTCCTCTATCTGCGCGATGAGTTGTTCTTTGCTCATGGTTCCTCTTGCGGGGTGAGCACACGCGGGTTTGGGGCCTCCATGTGCATTCGTTTGTATGTGCGTCGGTCGAAGCGTCCTTTGACGATGCGCACGAGCGCGTCGAGCTGGTCGTAGCTGTCTGCGGGAAGAGCGTGTTGGCTCGCGTTCCATGTCATGTATTCGAATCGGTAGGGTCCTTGCGGAGGGTGGCTGATGTGGCATTCTTGGAGTATGGTTTCGTCGTTCTCGTCTCCGTTGATGTGGTGGTTGGATTGTATCTGTATGCGGGCGGCGCCTGCGAGCATGCTCATGATGGGTTCGTTGTCGCGTATGGCGTCCATGGTTGTAGAGGTGTATGCTCTTCCGCGTAGGGCAATGTGTTCTTTGGCGGTTTCTGCCGCGATGATCGTGTCTGATGTCTCTTGATTTCTCTTGAAAGTGAAGAGCAGTCCGTCGGTGTAGGCTTGGTCTTCGCGTCGTGCCTTTCGCAGGCGGTCGGCGAGGTAGGCTGGCAATGCGTCGATTGCGGTGTTGTCGAAGACCGCTTTCAGGGTGCCGTCGAGGAACATGAGCAGGACGTCGAGTGTGTTGGTGCTGCTGCGCAGTTCCATGCCGATCAGGTCTGGTCTTCCGCGGCAATCGCCGACGCGCAGGATGAGTTGGTCATCAAGGGTATTGCCTGGGTAGATTGCGTTTCGCGGCGGTCCGCTCCGGTTGCCTTGCATGTATCGCTCGAAGTATTGATCGAATGTGTGATGGAGGAATCCTTGCATGTTGACGCGGTGCGTAGGGCTTCCTATATCTTCATAGAAGATTTCCCTGATCCGGCTGAATCCGCTTTCGCTCATGGTCGGTCGAGAAGCCTGTAGAACTGCTCGCGGTCGGTGGATTGATTCGCGCCGTTGAGGTGTGGGTCGAGCACGCGCCACAGCCACGGATTGTTGGTTTCGCAGTGCCTTTTGATCGCTTCGATGCCTTCTGTGGTGGCTCCGCCGTTCAAGGTGGCTGCCAGTGTGGTGAGCGCTGGTGCAGCGAGTCCTTCTTCGAACTTGGTCTTGGCGGACTGCAGGAAGTAGTTGACTGCTGCGAAGCGGTTTCCTTGGTAGTGCTTGCCGATCCATTGCAGCGCGATGCCGATCTTCGAGTACGCGACGAATCCGAATGCGCTCTGCACGTCTTCGAGTTCGACTTCAAGGGTGGCTGTGTATGTTTCGAGCGCTCGGTGCGCGAGCGCCTCGCCTGTTTCGCTGGTGCCTGCGTATTCTTGCAGGCTCCTCTCGAATTGGTCGGGCGTGTGGATGGTGTAGCTAAGGTCGCGGTGTCGCTTGCCCTGTGCGAATCCGCTGAGCGCTTCGGCGAATTTCACGGCGCGCAGGGCCGCGAATCCTTTGGCGACGGTGACGAGGTTCTTGGATATCCCTGGCGTGATGCCTCTGACGTAGGGGCACAGGTTGTCTTCGAACGTCCGAAGGTATTCGCATCCTGCGCCGTCTGCGAGCAGGTCTGCGCTGTTGCGTCTGGGCTTGGTGCAGATGTGCTCGATGCTTCCTTGTCGTGCGGCGACGCTGCCTTTCTCACCGGTGAGCGAGTTCTTGCAGTAGTCGAACGCTTCAAGGTAGGAGATGAAGAGTTGCGCGTTGGGGTGCAGCTGGATGGTGTGGACGTCGTGGTTTGCTTGCAGGACTGCTTCGAGCCTGCTTTGGGTGTTCCGCATGGGGATGTCTTCCTGGCCTGATTCGAGGATGCGTTTTCGGTCGCGGGGTGTAGGCATGAAGACGTCAAGTGGGATCTCGATCGTGGTTCGGCGTCGTAGCGCGCGGTCCAGGTCGAAGGTGCCGCTGTAGTCGCTGCCTTCATTGATGGTCGCGATCTGGAATTGGTAGGTTCCGCCTTCGGCGAGGGGGTGGCCGATCTGGACGCGGCTGCCGTCGGGAAGGGTGATCTCCTTCTCCCGTATGATGTGCAGCGCTTTGGTGCTGATCTTGGCGTGGGCGCGGTTGAGTTCGTCCGCGATGAATCCTGGGAGCCTCAGCCAGGGCTGTGCGCTGTACAGGTCTTGTGTCGTCATGCCTTCTTTTTGGAATGCGTCGAAGTTGACGTTGGTGTACGCGTCCTTTCCGAAGTCGTTGTCGAAGTCGAGGCGGTGCCATCCTTCGTCGTGTTTTCCGAAGAGGGCGTTCATGACGAGTTTGGCGATGCTTGTCTTTCCGAGGTCGGTCCCTCCGGTGAGCAGGACGGGGCTTTCGGTAAGCGCGCCGATGAGGAGCAGGTCCTTGAGGTCGTAGCTGAATGTGATGCTGTGTCTGCGTTTGCTGGGGAGGACGATGCCGCTGTCGGATGTGGTGAGTTCCCTGCCGTGGTGGTAGTCTTCTGCGTTGTCATGGACAGCGAAGTCTAGCTCGGCGACGTCCTTGAGGGTGTGTATGTCGATGCTCATGGGGTGTATTGTGGCTTGTAGCGCTGGGGCCTGGTTCTTGTGGCTGAGGTGGCTGGATTGGGTGTTTGTGGGAAAGCGGAAGGACGACCGATATATAAATATTACTACTAATAGATAGTAACATTGTTCTTTGCGGTCTGTGTCGCAGAGGGTAGTTCTTGGAGGATTATAGATTGTTTGGGTATAGATACGCACAAAACGGAAAAAAGTCTTCTGAATATGAGGGATATGTCGGGCAATTGCTGATTATCATGGCTGCAAAGATATCGGTGTGATGGTATTCTTTGGGGTCCGTGTCCACCATCTTTATATAGTTGGGATTCGTCCAGTGCATCATGCATGCGATCATGACTGCTTCTGACGCGGGGTGTGAGGAGTTTCTCTCGAAGCATTGGTTTCCTTCGCTCAAGGCGAATGTCAACTTGTCGGATAAGGAAGTGATTATCTTTGATTATGGTCTCTCTGTCAAGGCGAA
>JBDRLR010000173.1:0-4187 GCA_043812855.1 Nanobdellota archaeon
GATCAGGGAGCTGTATGACGATATTCACTTGTCGGTTCTTGGCGCGTAGGTGATCGTGTTTCCTTCTATGGTCGGCGTCGCTGAGGTGAATGCGGTCGCGATGGTGATGTTCGTCGTGGTGTGCGAGCTGATGGCGCTGCACGTCATGGCGCCTCCGTGAAGGCACAGCAGAGGGATGAGCATGTCTGCCAGGTGCCGGTCGACGCAGGCGCCGCTGTTCAGCTCTTCGCCGAGTTTACGGACTGCCTCTTCGGCGCAGGCTTCGGCTCGTCCCTCGAGGAGTGCGTCGCTTCCCAGGATGACTTGTCCGTCTTCGCCTTCGCAGATGGCCCACACTGTGATCCCGCCTCCGGGGCAGGATGCGCTTGCCGTTGTGGCGTCGATGAGGACGGGCGCGCCGTGCTGGCGAAGGTGGAGCCTGGCGATCGCCGCCATGCGTTCGCTCGTCTCGTTGCTGTTGCTATGTGCGATGCCGCGGATGGCGAGGATCGCGCCGCGCCGCAGCAGCCGGGTCGGTCGGGCAGGCGTCGGCTTGATGGTCATCGTGGCGTTGCCTCCTCCTTTTGGGTAGTAGCCTCGTCGTTGGATGGTGTAGGTGACGTCGCCGTATGCTTTGAGCATGGGGCACACGACGTTGCTGAAATAGTCGCTTTGCGGGCTCCATTTCACGTCGGTTCCTCCGATGATCTCGATGCGGCTGTTGCGTGCGCTCGAAAGCAGAGCGGGCAGGATGGCTTGGCACAGCAGCGTGATGCTTCCTGCCGTTCCGATGTCGATACTGAGGCGATGTTTGCGCAGCGCTCGCGGATAGTAGGTGATGCTGGTGCTTCCGAGGGTGTTCCCTTCGCAGACCGATCCGCACATATCGAGGTAGGTCTGGATGCACGTCAGGTGCTGTGCGGCAAGGCCTGGATTTGGTCGCCCTGCGCGGATCTTGCTGAGCCGGAATCCCTGTGCGGTCACGGTGGAGAGCGCGAGCGCCGTGCGCAGGATTGCGCCCCCGCCTTCGCCGAGGCTTCCGTCGAGTTCGATCATATCACCATGAGGGCGCGGTATCTTTATATGTGTTTGTGGTGAGCGTCATGCGAGGCGTATCATTCGAAATCTTTATAAATTCGCCTTGCAGTAATTGACCTATGCGTGTGTCTGGGTTGCTGGGTGGATCACCTGGCATGGGTTCGTCCATTGACGAAGTGGCGAGAGTTGGTGAGATGATTGTCAAAGCTTCGAGCGCCGCGCTGTTGATCCGTAGCATCTTGTTCTGGCTCGTCGCGGCCGTCGTGCTTGTCGGGTACTTTGGTCTCCCGGTGCGAGTCGTGGCGCTGATCGTCGGGGCAGAATTGATTGTCGTGATGGTCGGGGGCTACTTGCGGATTAGGCAGATGAATGCGTTTGTCACCCTTGGCAGTCAAGATGATCCGAGGATGTTCCGTCGTCTGATTGTTGCGGCTGATTATTGGGGTTTGGTCCGTTCAATCTTTGGTGTGGTGGTCTGGATCGGGAGCGCGGCGTTGCTGTTCACGTTGTTCCCATCGCAGTTGAGCGGGTTCGCCGCACGCAATCTGCCGATTCAAGTGCTCGGACATGAGGATTGGCTCGTGTATGTCATCGCTTCGTTCGTCGTCTTCCGGGTGTTCGACCTTGCCGTAAGGTGGGTGCGGTACGTCATGGTGAAGGGCTTGCCGCAATCGATGGATGTGGAGAGTGTGAAAAGGGATTATGCCCTTATCGTCCGCAAGCAGGACCTGGTGAAGTTCGTTCCGGGGATGTCGTTTCTGCTGCTGGTGCTGTTCTGGTTCGGTATTCCTTCATGGATTCTTCTGATGATGGTTGCGTTCATGGTGTTGATGGTCGTGCTTTCTGTACGGGAACTGAGGCTGCTGCGGGTGGTCCGGCCCGGCCAGTGATATCGAGCAGGCTTGCAGGATGCTAGGGTTGTGGTTCGTTCGCTTCGTATCTTTCTCGGGCGACGGTATGGTTTCCGTCGATGCGCTGGATATCGAATACGCGCGGTTGCCTAGGTCCACTCAGGTTGTGCACGTCGGTGCGGCTGATGCGTCGCGTGTCGGAGCGGTGGGTGTGGCCGGTCAGTCCGAGGATGACTCGCTCGCGTTGGTAGTGCGCGGCGTGGCCTTCTGATCCCATGTACCAGTTCAGGTAGGTGTAGCGTGGGTCGTCGCAGGTCACGAATGAGGTGTGGGGGACGAAGTGCGTCCCAAGGACGATCGCTTCGACGTCTGCGTCGATCTGGTCGAGGTGTCGGGTGAGGCGGTCGTGGCAGTGGGCAGAGAAGAGTGCTGTGGTCAGTTGGTCTGTGCGTCCCTGATGGGTCTTGTGGAAGTGGTGTTCGGCGGTGGCGCGCATCTGGACTGCGTCGTTGGGATATCGCGTCTGTCCGTCGTAGGGCTGCCACAACGTCCCGTCATACCATCCGATGTTGCCAACGAAGGCGATGCCATCGACGATGACGGGTGAGTCGTCGAGGAGGCGGAATCCGTACGCTCCAAGGTATTCTTGGATCTCCGTGTAGTGTTCGGTCAGCCGGTGGGTGAATGGGTGTTCCAGGTCGTTGTTTCCAAGCGTGAACAGTTTCGTCGGCGCGCTCGATCGCGCGAGCGCCTCGAGGCCTTGCTCGAATCGTTCCCATCCGAGTCTGGGAGAGGTATTGTTCGGCTCGGCGAGATCCCCTACGAAGTAGAGGATGTCTGCGTCGATCGCCGCGGCCGCGCGTGCGGTGCGGATGCCGAAATCGTTCCATCCGTCTCTTCCGATGTGCAGGTCCGAAACGCCGATGAGTCTCATGCGCAGGGTTGATGTGGTGTCGATTTATAAGATTTCTCTCGTTTTGTCGTCGAGACGATGCGTTTCGGATCATGGTTTGCCCAGGGGCTGTTCTTTTCGCTGCGGACCGGAAGGTATACATATTGGGTTGCATTGGTGTCTTGTGGAGGTTCAAGAATATGGTGTCTGTTCGTGATGTGCCGCTAAGAAGAGTGGTTGAGCATAGGATTGAGGATGTGTTCTGGCGTCGATGGTCGCCTCGCGCTATGAGCGGGGGTATGGTCGCTGAGAGTGACTTCTTGTGTCTCTTGGAGGCTGCGCGGTGGGCTCCGTCGTCGAGAAACGACCAGCCTTGGTTCTTCTTGTACGCGGTGCGCGGTTCGCGGCATTGGCCTGTCTTCTTTGATCTGTTGATGGACGGGAACAAGGTGTGGTGCGCTAAAGCGTCGACTCTCATGGTCTTGGTGTCTCGAGAGACATTTGAGAAGGATGGGTCGCCGTCGCGCACGCATAGTCTGGATGCGGGGGCGGCATGGCAGAGTCTTGCGTTGCAGGCATCGTCTATGGGTTTGGTATGTCATGGGATCGGCGGTTTCTTGGTGGATCGCGCCAAGGAGAGTCTGAGGATTCCGGATGGTTTCGTTCCTGAGATGATGATCGCCGTAGGGTTGCCGGGTGACGTCGACGATCTTCCTGAGGATTTGCGCGTCCGTGAGGTCCCCTCTGGCCGTCGCAGGGTGAGCGAGTTCGCCTGGGCGGGTGCGTGGAGATGATTCTTTGTCCCAAGTGTGGCAAGGGCGCAAGGACGGTCATGTATCGTGGTGTCGAGTGCGTCGTCTGCGCGTGCGGTTTCGATGAGCGCGGGCAGATCGATGATCCGCTGGGGCAGCGGTCTTCGCAGCGTCAGAAGGGCAGGGCTTCGCCGTATCGGCGTGGTGGCGGGAGCCGTTCTAGATGATGCCTTCAAGCGCCGCTTTGATGATGTCGTGCATGCGCTGGTAGCCTTTTGCGTTCGGGTGCAGGCCGTCGGCGAGCATCTTCTCGTGACCGTCAAGGAATGCGTCGTAGGTGTGGATGAGCGTCACGCCCTGTGTGCGTGCCGCGTCGCGGATGATGGTGTTGTACTGTTGGATAGTCGTGTTGTTGAATGTCTTGCGCTCCTCGAATGGTCGGCATCGTTTCTCGTCGACAGGGATGATTTCGACGAGCGCGATGTCGTCCGCGTGTTTCTTCGCGATGGCGATGATCCTCTCGATGTTCGAGCCGAAGTCCTCGGCTGATACGCATGTCTGCTTCTCTCCGGTGAGGATTTTGGTGTCGTTGTTGCCGACGGCGATCAGGATGGTGTTGCGGTCGTCTTCTGCGCGCTTGGCGCTGCGTGCCTTGCATTCGTGCTCGATGCGCGC
>JBDRLR010000174.1:0-4450 GCA_043812855.1 Nanobdellota archaeon
AGCGCGCGAAGGTTGTCTTTCATGGATCCCTTTTCGATGTCTATCATTGGCGCCAGAGGATGTTTGACGGTTCGACGCAGACCTATGAGGCGCTCTCTCGTCCTCCTTCGGTTCAAGTCCTCGCGACGCAGAGAAGCAGGATCCTGCTCGCCCATGAGCGTCAGCCTGCCAAGCGTCCCTTCATCGGGTTCTTCGGTGGTGTCACTGACAAGGGTGAGACCGCGCTTCAGGCGGCCAAGCGTGAGCTTGCCGAGGAGACTGGGCTTTCGAGCAAGGAGTGGGTCCGCGTCGGCAAGTTCCAGAGCGGTGGCAGGATTGCCCATTTCACCACATTCTTCATCGCAAGGGATTGCGTCAAGGTCCAAGAGCCCCACCTTGATCCTGGCGAGGACATCACGATAGAGACGTACACCTTCGATCAGTTCCTCGTGGCCCTGCTGGATGAGCGATTCCGCGCCAAAGACATCGCGTTCTTCCTGACAAAGATGCGTTTCGCAGGCGGTGGTCGTGCTGGGTTGAAAGAGTTCATCTTCGGTGCCGATCGAATGCGTTGAACGTGTGCTGCCGCCACTTCTGCGAGCCCCGTGCATGACTGGAGCATGATGACAGGGGGGTTCTGCCTTACGGGCAATGTCATCCTTCAATGACATCAGAGTGGGCGAGCGTGGCGCAGCGGAAGAGCGAAGTCAATGCCTTCCTTGGGTGGCAATCAACAGGATTATATAGGCGTGCAGAGCCCGGAATCAGATGGTATTGTGCCTTTTCGACATCGATCATACGCTCGTCGACAAGATGACCGGTCACCGTGCGGCTTTCGAGGCGGGCCTTCGGCAGGTGTATGGCCCAGGGATCGGTCTTGGCAACGTCATGATGCATGGGAACACCGATCAGCGCATCATCTTCGAAGCGGTCACCGCGGCGGGTCTCAGCGAGAACCAGGCAAGGCAGGGGTTGGACCGGTGCATGCAGGTCATGGCGGACGTGTTCGAGCGGAACGCGGGCAAGGAGAGGATTACGGTCTTGCCAGGAGTGAACGGGTTGCTCAAGGCGCTTAAGGAACGCGGTGTCGTGCTTGGTCTGGTCACGGGGAATGTGGAGCGCATCGCTCACGTGAAGTTGCGGTCGATCGGTCTGGATGAGTTTTTTCCGTTCGGTGGTTTCGGCAGTGATCATATGGATCGCGCGCAGCTTGTCCGTATCGCGGTGCGGCGTGCCAAGAAGTTCGGATTCAAGGATGGCAAGGTCGTCTTGGTGGGTGATACGCCAAAGGATATCGCTGCGGGCAGGGAGGCTGGCGTCTTCACGGTTGCCGTCGCGACCGGTATCTACAGCGTCGCGCAGCTCAACGAGGCGAAGGCGGATGTCGTCTTCAAGGATCTTTCCGATGCCGATGCGTTTCTTCGTGTGCTGACTGATGAACAATCTTCGTGAACCTGGTTGCTGCCCTGTTCGCATCGTTCCAATATCGCAGAAGGCGGACATATCCCCGACTGGGACAACCCCCTTGTCCGCTCTCTTCCATTCTTTCTGATGCTCACCCTTAAGGGCAGCAGCTATAGTCGATGACAGACCCCAAAGAACGCAACTATTAAAAAGTGAGAGGTGTCCTGCCAAGCGAGGTGGGCATGAAAACGTATCTGATCCAAAGGGATTCTTTCGATGGATTTCTCTCCGCATTGGCCAAGGAGTTCGAGCTCTATGCCCCGGTGAAGACGGACGTCATCCGCTTCCAGCGGATCGATGACCCGAAGAGTATCGATCTGAGCCAGAATGCCTTCTTTCCGGCTAAGGAGTTCTTCTTCAGGAAAGAGGAGACCCTTTTCACTTTTGACGGTACAGGCTTTACGCAGCCTAAGGCCAAGGCGCAGAACAGAGTCTTTTTCGGTCTGCGCAAGTGCGACCTCAACGCGATCCATCATCAGGATGTCGTCTTCATCAAGGACGCATCGGACCCGTATTACACCGCGCAGCGGCATGAGTCCTTCTTGCTGGGCTATCATTGCGAGGAGGCCCCGTCGAAGTATTGTTTCTGCGCAAGTCTGGATCTCATCGAGTTCCATGACTTGATGTTCTACGACAGGAAGGATAGCTTCTTGGTCGAGGTGGGCTCGCAGAAGGGACAGTCCCTCGTCGATCGGTTCCCCAAGCTGTTCCAGAGCACCGAGCGGCGTCTCAGCCAGGCGGAGAAGAGGATCAGGGGCGCTGACCGTCTCCAAACGACGGACATCGCCAAGTTCTATGATCATCCTGATTGGAAGAAGGGCGTCGATCTGTGCCTTTCCTGTACTGCCTGCACGGCCCTCTGCCCTACATGCTACTGTTTCGAGGTCCACGATGAGGTCAAGACGTCTGACCCAGCAAGCGGCAAGAGGATCCGGACGTGGAGTTCCTGCCAGGTAACGGACTTCACGCGCGTCGCAGGCGACCACGTGTTCAGGAAAGAGCGCTCTGAGCGGTTCAGGCACAGGATCTATCATCAGCTCGATTATTTCAAGGAGAAGTATGGTATCGACCTGTGCGTGGGGTGCGGGCGGTGCATCGAGGGTTGCCCCACGAGGATTGATTTCGTCGAGATCATAAATGGGATGGAGCATGGCAAAGCGAAGTGAGAATCCGTATCAGCCGAAGGCTTACAAGGTCCTTGACTATTTCAGGGAGACCCCTGACAATTTCACGATAACCATCGACATGAAGGTCAAGCATGATCCTGGCCAGTTCGTGCAGGTATCGCTTCCAGGCGTAGGCGAGTCTCCGATCAGCATCTGCTCGGACAGCGATCAGTTCATCAAGCTCAACATCCGCGAGGTCGGCAATGTCACAAAAGCCCTGGGTGTCCTCAAGAAGGGGGACACCGTCTTCGTCCGCGGCCCGTATGGCAAGGGCTATCCGATGAAGGACCTCAAGGGCAACGACGTCCTGATCATCGGTGGCGGTTGCGGTGTCGCGCCGCTCAAGGGCATCATCGATTATCTGGAGAATCACAGGTCTGACTTCAAGGACATACAGATGTTCCTCGGCTACCGCACGCCGGACGACATCATCTTCAGCCGTGAGCTTGAGCAGTGGCGCAAGAAGTATCATGTCAGGGTCACCGTCGACAAGAATGCCAAGGGGCAGTTCTGCTACGATGCCAAGGAAGGCTTCATCACGGATGCCCTCAAGGAATCGGACATATCGACCGACAAGAAGGTCGTCTTCGTGTGCGGGCCGCCGATCATGATGAAGTTCGTCATCGAGCTTCTGCAGAAGAAGGGTTTCCATGACGATCAGATCTTCATCAGCGCGGAGCGCTTGATGTATTGCGCCATCGGTGTGTGCTGCCATTGCATGGTCCGTGGCAAGTTCACCTGCATGGATGGTCCCGTCTTCCGCTACGACGAGATCAGGGAGTGCAAGAATGACTAGGCTCAAGGTCGGCGTGTTCGGCATCACGGGTTGCGCGGGCTGTCAGCTCTCCATCATCTTCAATGAGGATGACATCCTGGATCTTGTCGGCATGGTCGATTTGAAGGCCTTTCCCTTCATCAAGGAGGTCAATGCCGAGGAGGACTTCGACTACGTCTTCCTTGAGGGTCTCGTCGCCGACAAGGGCGATCTTGAATTGCTCAAGAAGCTGCGCGAGCACACCAAGTTCCTCGTGTCATTGGGCGCCTGTGCCTGCACGGGTTGCGTTCCTGCGTATCGCCATTTCACGCTCAAGGAGAACTATGAGCATCTGATCTACAAGAAGATGGACCAGATCGAGGATGTCGAGCCGACTCCTATCGATATGCACGTCAAGGTGGATTACTACATACCTGGTTGTCCGCCGGACAAGAAGGAGATCCTCACATTCATCAAGCGTATCGTGCGGGGCATGCAGCCAAAGCCCTATGAGAGTCCGGTCTGCGTCGAGTGTAGACGCAACGGCAACGCCTGCCTGTTGGAGAAGGGCAAGCCCTGCCTTGGACCGATCACCCAAGGGGGATGCCACAGCGTCTGCATCAATGGGGGTTTCGAGTGCTGGGGGTGTAGGGGTCCGACGAAGGATATGGATCTTGAGCTCATGGTGGACATCCTGAGAAAGAAAGGTTTCGATGACAAGTTCATCCAGGATAGGATGCGCACGTTTGTGGGCCTGAAGCTTCCTATGCTTGAGAAGGTGATGCATGGTAAAGGAGATAACGCTTAATCATATCACGAAGATCGAGGGGCATGCCAAGCTCTCGTTGAAGATAGAGAAGGGCAAGGTCGTCGAGTGCAAGCTCTCTGCCACGGAGGGCGCCCGTTACTTCGAAGGCATGGTGAGGGGCAGGCACTACTTCGAGGCGCATGAGATGACTAGCCGCATCTGCGGCATCTGCAGCTGTGGTCACGTCGTGGCGGCCATCCAGGCCGTCGAGGATGCGTTGGGATTGACGCCCTCGCCTCAGACCAGGACTTTGCGGATCCTCATGACGCTCGGTGAGCG
>JBDRLR010000175.1:0-2429 GCA_043812855.1 Nanobdellota archaeon
ATCCTGCCCCACGACCCATGACATACCTCATCGACCTTGACGAATGCGTGCTGCGCACAGGACATCTCCGACCGTACCTGCACACCCGCGAAGGACGACGCCACATCGCACAACACCCCGACCTCGTGAAGACCGAAGAGAACCCAGGCATGATCGCCTTCGTCAACCAACTGCGCGGCGCGACCATCATCACCAACAGCCCACGCGACTACGCCACGGCGCTGATGAATAAACATGGCATCAACGCAGGGCTCATCGGCGCCGCAGGAAAACCCTTCGCGACCGGACTTCCGGACGAATACGTAATTGTCGGAGACGCATGCACCGACATCCTGCAAGGACGACGCGACGGACAGACAGCCATCGGGATGAGCGAAGGATACAACACGGAAACGCAACTGGGCCAGAGCGGCGCGTGCGCCATCGCGCACGACGCGGACGAGCTCGAAGACCTCATCATCGCGCACCAGAGAGGAAGGCTCGCCACATGCGCAGCCATGCCACAATCAGAACTGACACCCGTCGCGACCGACGTAGACATCCACGCCCTCGGCGCATACCACCCCTTCAACCAAGGAGAATGCGACGGACTCTCCGCGCAGATCATGGCGTTCAAAGACGCGAAGAACTACACCATCGAACGCATCAACTCAGGCGCAACGCGCGACTACTTCCACGGAGGACGCGTACGGACCGGAGAGAACATGCTCACCGTGATCAACTCGCTGCTCGGCACGGCCGTGACGCAACTCGACGAGATGGAGCCAGGACTGCTCATCGCCATGCCCAACAGCCTCCCCGACTACTGCTACCGCACCGACATCAACAGCGTCTTCACCCGAAACCTGGGCAAACGGACCAAGCACGACGCCGAGACGGAGCGAAGCATCCGGCGCGTCAGTCCAGTCAGCAGCGCACACACCGGCGGGACACGAGCCGCGCACAGCGAGACGCTCAGCGTCGAGGTGCCCGAAACGGAGCACATCATCCTCTTCGATGACGTGGCGACGAGCGGCACAAGCCTGCGCACCGCCGCGGGGTTGCTTCGCGCCGCAGGATACGAAGGCAAGATCAGCGCGCTGACCCTGGGGCGGACCTGAGCGGAATCTGCGCGCGCGACGCCGCGGCGCTGCGCGACCGATTCGATATCTAAGAACAACATTTTTATAGACCCGCCGCAAGGACAGGGGCATGACCAACTGGCTGACGACGTTGTGGAAACGACTTGAGGTCTGGGAGAAAAGCGGACTGAGCTTCATCATCGGCCTTGGCATCATCGGACCCGCGCTTTGGGCCATCTTCAACTCCGTGCAAGGCGGTCGATTCGGCCTCAACGCGGCACAGATGCTCATCACCATCATCATCGGCCTGATCCCCTACTACTTCTTCATCGTCACGGTCGTGTACCTCATCGCCAAACGCGACGTCAAGAAGGACTTCGTCATCCTGTACCTGGCAAGCATCGCGCTGTTCCTTGGATTCGTCATCCTCCATCATGTCAGCAGGAGCGCATCACGATTCGACTACAACCTACTGCTCATCCCCATCGTCTTCGGATGGGGAATGTACGGCTGGTTCATCGACGAGCGCCTCAGAGGCGACATCGCGCAGATCATCGGGACGATCAGCATCCTCGCCTCCTTCGCGACGTACCTCGTGCTCGAGATCAGACGGAACAAGGACGCCGCGAGCGTCTGGGCGAAGCGCGCAATCATCTTCCTTCTGCTGGCATTGCAGCTGTTCGCGACGGTGAGCTGCATGACTGACGGAAGCATCTTCTGATGACATACACCCTCGATCGGATGCTCGGGATGGGATACCATTCAGCAGTCTTTGCGCTTCATGGCCACCCACGCCTGTGCGCGAAGATCCGCTACACTGGAAGCATAGCGCAGCAGCAGGAAGAAGCAGCAACAGAATGGAAGAAAGCCGAGAAGCTGCGCGCCCTGCAGATCCCCATAGCCAAGCACGCAGGCATCATCGAAGTGCTCATCCCCGAAAATATCAAACAAATCATCGCCGCAGCCCACCCCAAGCACGAACAACGCGCCATGATGGAAGACGAATTGAAGCCAGGACTCATCGTCCCGGGCCTCGTCATCCAACTCATCGAGAACGACGACACCATCATTCCCCTGGATGGGACATTGCCGCACGACGTGGAACAGCAGGTACGCGACACCCTGCGCAGACTCTTCGAGATGGGAATCAAGGGCCAAGACGCATACCAGAACGTGCTGTGGTGCAAGCGACGCAAGAAACTCTACTTCATCGACGTCGAACACTGGATCGGACTATGAGCCAGGCGGACGCGAGCCCCCTGACTTTGCCACAAGAGATACTTCAACTGATTGTAATCGCCACTTCACCCACCTCTTCTCTCCCCACGATAGACTCCATCTTCTGTCTTCTCGAAGGCAACGTCTTTG
>JBDRLR010000176.1:0-7976 GCA_043812855.1 Nanobdellota archaeon
GCGATCACCCAGCTGCGAGGCACACCATGAATTACGACATCACGTGCACGCTCGGAACCACGACCGACAGCGACACCGTGCTCGAAGAGATGATCAGGGCAGGCATGAACGGTGCGAGGATCAACACCGCATACGCCACGACGGACGACTATACTCGACGGATCGAGCAGGCGCGAGAAGTCGCGGCGGGACGACCGATGCGCATCATGCTGGACATCAAAGGTCCGCAGATACGCCTCGGAGCCATCGACCCATACTCGATCAGAGCAGGGCAGGAACTCCTCGTCGGCTACGATGAAGACCATCAAGTATACTTGAACAAAGATATCCATGACGACATGTCTGTAGGCGACCCAGTTCTGCTCGAGAACGGAACCATCAGAACCGTCGTCACGGCAAAATACACGCACGACCTACGACTCAAGGTTGTCGAGGCAGGCGATGGCGTCATTTACAAGCACATGGGAGTCAATGTCCCAGGCGTCGACATCCGAATACCCTTCTTGAGCGAAGGGGACAAGAGCCTCATCACGTACGCACTAGACCACGACATCGAGCGCATCGCACTCTCATTCGTGCGCAACGCGGACGACGTCCTCGACGCGTATTCCGTGATGCGCGAATACGATCCCGCCAAGGCGGCGAACATCCAGATCGTGGCGAAGGTCGAGAGCGAAGCAGGAGTCAGGAATCTTGATAACATCATCCGACGCACACAGAGCGCATCCATAGATCTCGCAGTCATGGTGGCTCGCGGCGACCTCGCCGTCGAACTCGGCGAGACGGCACTGGCAGGAGCGCAAGAAGACATCATCTCGACCTGCCGCAGGTACGGCATCCCCGTCATCGTCGGCACCGGCGTGCTGGAATCGATGCAGCGCAACAGAAGACCCACTCGCGCGGAAGCGCTTGACGCCTACCACATCCTCAAGAGCGGAGCCGACGGGATCATGCTCAGCGCAGAGACCTCGTTCGGCGAACATCCAGTCCTCGTCGTGCAGACGCTGAGAGAGATCATCGACGACTACGCCAACAGAAAAGTATCAGGAGCCGCTGAAGAACCGCATCCCCTTGCAGATATCATTGATGTTGATCATCATGGTGTAGAGATGCACAGCGATCTGTGAGCAGAGCGGATTGTTCGTCTCCGCAAGGAACGCGTCGATGTGCTCCTGGATCCTGATCCTTTTGCGCGAGACACGATCCGCCAGCTGCGCATCGGACTTGTAGACCGCGTTCATGCCGTCCTGGAAGAAGGATTCCATCTCCTGGAGCAGGGCTCCGAGGCTCTGGCTCATCCTCCACTTCGGAGGCAAGGTGTCGATGAGCTTGGATACCCTCTTGATGCGATCGCCTATCTTCTCCATCGTCCAGAAGAGCTGCCAGTTCGGCACGATGCCGTCGAGAGTCAGCTTGGTCGCCTCGAGGATCTGACGATCCTTGAACGCGTTCTTCATCACCTTGAACGCCGCGAGGACAAGACGGTTCACCTCCTCATCACGCTCATAGATCGTCTGCGCGTACTCACCGCTCTTTGGGACCTTGCGCATGTCCTCGAACATGGACCTCAGGATCTGGTCGACGCGGCGCACCAACGTAGGGATCTCGATATCCTCCATGTTAAGGAAATTCTTGGCGACGATACGCTCAGAAGTCTCCTCGACCACCTCGAGCGCGACGAGGCTGGCGACCTGCCTCTTGACATCCTTGAGCATACTGTGGAAGTTCTTCCCTTTGATGATGATGTACGAATAATTGTTGATGTAGGCGAGCGTTATCTCGTGCTTGACGAAGATGAAGTCCAGACCGTCAGTATTGATGACCTTCGTGTCCTTCTTGCTTATGTCCTTCTTGATCTGCGGCGTGACCTTGAGAAGATCACCATCATCGACCATGTAGACGACGTCACCCTGCTTGAGCGCATTGCGGTCCACCCACTCCTTAGGGACCGCCACGACAAGCGACGTATGGCCGCTCTTCACCAGCTTTCGTACGTGCATATCCATAGGGAACGCCGCAGAATATATAAACAATCCGATAGTATATACTTCTTGTCGGCTTATAAGCATTTGTCTATACTTCGCTTTCCAGCCTCGAGGGAGACCGAAAGATTAATAAATGTTCGTGTATTATCGACACTTAATGAGTGCTGGACACCTCACCCAAGGACAATGCATCGGATCGCTGATCGGCGGAGCGCTCGGCGACACCCTAGGCATGCCAGTCGAGACGTGGACACCCGCACAGATCAGAAAATACGTCGGTACAATCAGCGCACCCATCGCGCCATTCATCGTCCTCGACCGGCAAGGCAAGGTCCTCGACAGCGACGCGGACGGCAGACTTCGATACTGGGGACGGGACTTCTCGCTCGGAGAATACACCGACGACACCATCCTGACGCTGGCGATCGCCCGCAGCATCGCTGACCTTGGCCGAGTCGACGCGCAGGACGCGACGATGCGCCAAGTGGAAGAATACCGCCTGAGAAAGCAAGACGATGGCAGCGTGCGCGGCGGATTCGGCGGGACGACCAAAAGCGCATTCGAGCGCATCCTCTCCGGCACGAGCGCGCTTGAATCCGGAATCCTCGAAGGACCTGGAAACGCACCACCCATGAAGATGGGCCCGATCGGACTCTACATGGCACGCACCGAGGCATATCATGAAGGCATCGAAGCCGCGCGCACCATCGGGATGGCGACCCACCTGGACCCCCGCTCTGTAGCCGCAGGCATCGCACAGGCCCACGCAGTCTACTTCGCAGCACACACCGACAACCACAGACTCATAGACAGCGTGCTCGACGTCGTCTCGAAATACGAAGCTCACGCTGACCGACGACACACCGCATGGGAAAAGGGAAGCCTGCTCGACCGACTCACATGGGTCCGCGAGAACGCCCACAAGAGCGACGAGGAAGCATACCACTTCTTAGGGAACGGAGGATTCGTGCTCGAATCATACCCCTTCACCATCTTCATGGCGCAGCGATACTGGGACTCCCCCATCGAAGGCATGCTTGCGACCGTGAACATGGGCGGCGACTGCGACACGACCGGCGCCATGTACGGCACAATCATGGGCGCAAGGCACGGGAACATCTGGCCAGCCTCTTGGCAAGCGGTCCTTGAGGGCCGAAGCGAGATCGCCGATCTTGGCGCGCGCATCGCGCGAATCGGAGGTGACTGCGATGAACAAAGTCCTGGTCGTGCATAAGCGAACCCGGTGGGAACTCTACCACAACTCGCCCGACGCAGAAACAAGGGACTACCTGACATCGGACAGGAAGTACGAGCAAGAGCTCCTGCGCAGCCACGACGAACATCACCGAACACTCGACCGCGTGGTGGCAGACCTCAAATCAATGGGCATCGACACATCTCCAGTGTACCGATCCGACGTCGACAACGACACCATCAACGGCGCACAGCTCGTCATCCCTGTCGGAGGCGACGGAACCTTCATCGACGCAGCACACCATGTGCGAGGAGTCCCTGTGCTAGGGGTGAACAGCGATCCTGCGGAGCTGCATCCCAAGGGCAGCGTAGGCTACTTCATGTGGGCGGACGCCAGGAACTTCCGAGACATCATGGAACATATCGAATCACGACCAGTCACGACCATCTATCGACAGCAGGTCCGGATCGACGGCTCGCCTATTCGGGAGCTCGTCATCAACGACCTTCTGATCGCGGACGAGAACGCAGCGTCAGTCACACGACTGAACGTCGAGACGCCGCAACGATCATTCTCGATGCCCCGAAGCAACTCAGGAATGCTCGTGTGCACCGCCGCAGGAAGCACCGCATTCATGCGCAACGAAGGAGGACCTGTGCTCCCGCTGGATTCGCAGCAATTGCTGTACCATGTTCGCAGCAACTTCGAAGAGCGAGACCGATTCCACGCCACGGATTCCATGCGCATTGAATCGCGTACGCGCGCAGGAAAGGTCTACGTCGATGGAGACTATCTCTTCTACGACATGAAGCTTGGAACCACAATCGAGGTCGAGACAGGCCACCCATTGAGGGTCATCGGCGATCTTGAGAGCAAGAGAGCCGCGTAGAGACGAACGGAGAAAAGGCAGGCATAATCGCGTCTCATTGGTTGCTGTCCAGCTCACACGCAACAGTTCAATCTATCGCAGACATCTCCCCGGCAACCGTTACGGCGATTGGGGGCGAGGTGGGTTGCAGTCTACGCCTGCAAGCCCACAACGTGGCATTCTTCTTGCATGATGGCCACGATGAGGGACTTCACGTCCCTCCTGTTTGGATGCACCATTACTAAATGGTGCTGGGGCTACCCCCTTGTCTGCGCTCTTCTTCTTCAGATGGTGTTCGCTCTTAAGGACAGCGACCACTGATTTCTAAGCACCCCAAAACTATACTCCTTCTCTGATCATGCCACGAAACGCATTCGCGATCCTGAACTCCAGACCACGATGATAGTCAGTATTGCCAAGATTAGTGCCACTGAGCGGCGCATCGGACCGCGCTCCTGCGAGGAAATACCTCAGCGTACCCAATCCCTCATACGCGCTATTGTATCCGTGATCAAGGCTCGACATAGGCGACCACTCCATATCCATGAAATCCCCGCCGCACGCAAGATACTCCAGAAGCTGCGAGCGCGTCTGCTTGAGGACGCTGGTCGTGTTGACCGTCGTGCCCACATACACGGGACCGCCAACAAGCGCCGCAAAGGCCTCCGCAGCGTCACCAGGCGAGACCAACTCATTAGGGATCTCAGAGCGGCGTAGGCGACCATCAGCGATCTTATTTGCATCCAGGGCATATCTTGGCACACACGCATGCGCATCAGTCACGTCATCTCTGAGGACACCGACCTTACCATAATGGAACACATTCACGTCCGCGCCTGGAAAGTACGCGGCGATGGCGACGTACAGCCGGTCAAGGACATTCTTCAACTGGCTGGCGAAGGCATAATCAAGATTGATGAGGTGATCATCGATGATCCTGTAATTGAGGAACTCATTCTTCATAGGGAACAACGAGTCGATACCTGAATGGATCGGCACG
Source organism: Nanobdellota archaeon (assembly GCA_043812855.1). GTDB lineage: Archaea > Nanobdellota > Nanobdellia > Woesearchaeales > JAHJEM01 > JBDRLR01. The sequence continues at coordinate 5,049 of JBDRLR010000176.1, forward strand.
ACCGCATCAACGTCGCCAACATCAAGAGCATCATAGGGACCGAGCAGCACGTCAAGCCTACCCTTCTTGGAGACGGCGCCATGATCCATGCACGCCATGACATTACGCGCCAAAGCCTCCGCGAAATGACCGAAGCGGAATCTTGCCAAGGCAGCATCATCCCGATAATGATGGACCGCGAAGTCGATGGGATCGTCCTTGCGGACGGTCCGATTGAGCGCCCACGCCAGATTCTCCTCTCGCACCAGACGGATAGGATCGCGGGCATTGACGACATGGAGCTCGCCGGAGGACGGGACCCACAGATGCGGCTCCGTCGACTTCGGCGGATAGAAGAGCGTCGCATCGCCCTTCCCCATCACTTCGTCGGCGACCTCGCCGAGCAGATGGGCGTTATGCACCACCAGACGGCGCATCCTGAACGCCACGTCGGCATTCGAAGGATCGAAGACTCTCTGTGCGGCGTATCTTGCCATGCTTTCATCATCCATGACGTAATCTTCTGCCATTATCCTTCCCGCCTTAGCACCATCACCATGTTTGTCGGACCATACCCGAGCGGTTCGAGGCGGCCGTCCTTGTCTTGATTAGGGACGTAGAGACTGACTTTTCCATCCCACCAGTTCCGCCTGATGAAATCGCTCGTGTAGACCCTGGAGGCCAATTCAGGATGAACATGATTCTCAAGGACGGACCAACCCGCCCGCTCGGCCTGAGCGCGCCGCACGCTGAACGGAACGGCGAACCGCTCATTCATCTCGCTGCGCCAGTTGTTGAGATACTCTTTTGTCATCATGAACTCATGGGCCGAAGCAAACGAAGTGACCACATACTGCTTACCGTCGACGACCGCGACACCATACTCGACCTTGGACTGAGGGCCCTTGATGCCCTTGTCGCGAAGATCAGATTGGAAGTCCTCGGCGAAACTCCTGAACAGGTCGAACGCAGAGAGCCCGCCCAGATACCCACTAAGTTCACGCGGCGACCACGACGGGTCGGGCCGCTGATGCTCCTTGCCATCATGTTGGAGCAGCATGTACACCTGCCGATCAGGATCCTCAGGACCAATGACATCTCTGATGACCATGGTACCCCCTGGCTTCGTCTGATCGTACACCTTACGAAGATAGTTGGTGACCGCATCAGGATCCTGAGTGTAGGATTCCACCTCGTGGATCGTGGAATTGCTGATCGTCACATCGATCGATGCCGGCGGGAAGAGAGGACGCAGGATGTTCCCCTGCTTGAAATCGACATGCGATTCGCCGAACGCGCCGCGGCGCAGCCGCTCATTCACGCGCACGATCATCTCCGCAGAGATGTCGACACCGTACAGATCAGCGTCAGGGAAATCCCTGGCGATGCGCTGCAAGAGGGCGCCATCAGCACACCCCTCATCGACGATGACTCCAGACCTGAGGTGCGGCCGGATATCCTCATACTTGTAATCGATGACCTCCGCCTTGCCCATCGCATACGCATAGACATCATAATCGCGCGAATCCGTAAGGCCTCCTTCATCATCCACAAGCGTCTCCGTGAAGATCCTGCGCGCCTGATTGAGATGCCACGGCTCATCACGCCACAAAGAGAGAGTCGCCTGCGAGAGAAGGCCTACGACCACCCTATCCTTTCGCCAATCATCACCGGCCTCGATGACTTTGGCGAACACCTGAGCAGGAGTCAAGGCGCGATAGGATGCCTGATCCACCGACTCGAGCTCAGCAGGCGCGATCGCGAAGCCGAGGCGCTGGTACAGATCCAGCACCGCAGGAGTGGAACAGAGCACGATCGTGTCTTGGGGGCTGAGCGTGAACTCCCCTTCAGTGCGGTCCGCGATGTATTCCAACGTCCGCTCCGCGAAGCTTGGGGTCGGATCGAAGTGAGGGATGTCCACAATCACCGGCCGGACAAGATACTGGCCAGCAAGCGGCGCGACGAATCGCTCAAGACCTTGACGCCTCACTGATGCCGGGAACGGATTATACTTGGTGATCGGATGGTTCGCCGAAGTCAAGGCGAAAATGATGGTGTCCACTTCTGTCGGAGCAGCACCATTGGGATGCAGAAGGTCTATGGGCGCCACCGGGCCCGACAGAAGCCAGCGAAGATATTCATCCTGGAACCTCGTGGTCAGGATGTGCCTGCCCGGAACAAGAAGGGTCGCCATTAGTCCTCCAGAAACCTCCTGATAGCTTCTTCGATGACATGGCTCTTGGACCTGAACATCCTGTTGCTCGCCTTAGCCTGCAGAATCTTGTGGATGAGGTCCTCGTCCAAGGTGATGCTCATTTTATGCTTCACGGTGGGATGAAATACTACTCATATATAAATCCTACCATTATGTCATCACTTGTTGGTAGTGTATTGTTGCTGCACGCTTTATTCACTATATCCGTTCTATATAGAAAATACGGTTTCGTCACGTTCAAAAGAGGGGACGTATTTCCGGAACACCATGTACTACCTAGCCCACCTCATCCCACCGCCCGACCTCGTGGAACGCATGGTGGCGTACCAAGAGACCTATCGAGACCGCAACATCATCCCGTCAAAAGCAGGCATACACTGCACGATATTCGCCGCGCACATCAAAGAAGGACTCGACGCGACGTTGATCACCGGCCTGCGACGGCTACACCATCCTCCCGTGACTGTTGAGCTTCTCGACCTTGAGCGCTTCCACAGCAACTCCCTCGCGCAGATCGTGCGTCCAACCCAGGAGCTCAAAAACATCCACACACAGGTGGGCGAGCTGTTCCTCCCCCTGATCGACAAACCACGTATGCGACCAATCCCCAAAGAATACGCCCATGAGCAAGAACGCCAAAGAGCCCACGAAGCGTACGGCTCATGCTTCTTCGGGCCATTCTTTCGACCCCATATCACCATAGGCCAGATCAATTTTGACGGATTCACGATTCC
>JBDRLR010000177.1:0-2461 GCA_043812855.1 Nanobdellota archaeon
GCCAAGGTCGGCAACAGCAACATTTAAGAACGAACCAGGGTTCTTTGGACACTTCGGGCCCATAGTCTAGTGGCTATGATGCCGCCCTCACATGGCGGAGGTCCCCGGTTCGAGAACACGTCGAAAATCCGGGTGGGCCCACTTTTCCTCATGGAAGACCCACAGTTCGCATTGGAAGAGGTCGTCACCAGGCTCATCGACCTGCCACGACTCGCCTTCGGCGATCACCGCTCGGACCGCGCAGCCTACCACCCTATCCTCACCGAAGCGCTCACCAAGGCAAATACACTCGTCTGGGAACACTTCAGTGACGACATCCACACAGACTATCTGTCCAGATACTCGGCCGCAGTCCACGCACGCGACACGGAAGCCGCAGACAAGATCGCACGGGAATGGATACACGAGATGAGAATGTATTGATCAGACCTCAAACCCATACTTACCATACATCGGCGTGAACAAGAATGAACCGAGCATCTGCAGCTGCAGACCACCGGTCTTCTGCTTGACGCCCTTGACCATCTCCTGCTCATCCGCCGTGCCGACCGGACCGACGATGATGCCGCCCACCTTGAGCTGATCGATAAGGGCTTTGGGGAACTCCTTGCACGCCGCCGTGATGATGACTCGATCGAAAGGCGACTTGTCTGAGAGTCCCTGCGAGCCATCACCCTCGATCACCTCGACATTCGCGATTCCGTCCGAGGCGAGATTGGCCCTCGCGATCGGGATGAGCTCAGGAATGATCTCCGTCGTGAAGACCTTGCCCGGTCCGACGATCCTGGCGATGATAGCCGCCTGATAGGCAGAACCAGTCCCGACCTCAAAGACAGTCTGACCAGGGGCAAGCTCCAAAGCGGATGTCATGATCATGACTGTGGTCGGCTGGGAGATCGTCTTGCCGCGAAGCAGAGGCAACGGGACATCCTGGTAGGCGCGCTCAGCGAGGTCCTGCGGGATGAAACGCTCACGGTGCACCCGTCGGAACGCGCTGATGACCTGCGGCTGAAACCTGAAGTTCTCCATCCAGAACTCGACGAGCGCATCCTTCTCCGCGACCATGGAAAGACCACGCTTTTGGACCTTAAAAATGTTTGTGAGCCTAGGCCTGCCTGCGTGGATGTTCCCGCCCTTACGGTCGAGCGCCAACCATCTCCAGGAAGATATGACCAGGGGGTTTGTCGGGACGAATGTTCCGACATAGGAAAACCTGTAGTTTTCCGTTGCCCCATCCGGGGAATGTCATACAGGACACACAACATCGCAGCGCGAGAATGGCGGGAACAACCACAAGGATATCGAAGAGCACTCTCACCGATGCTTGACGGCACCGACGATCATCTCCTGCTTGAACTGCCTGGCAACCATGCCAGTCTTGGCATAGTTGTAGAGGGCCGCGGTAAAGACACCACTGAGGGCGGAGAATAGGATTGCCAACGCGACCCAATACAGGATGACCAATGCGATGATGACAACCAAGAGGGGACCAGGAAAGAGAAGACCAAGCAGAATCGCCGCTCCGCCAAGCAGGAACATGACCACCTGCGCCAGGCCGAGGGAGAAGGTGAAGACCGCATTCTCACCCCACGTCTTCTTGAACAGACTCGCAGAGCGCTTGATCGCGAAGATCGGACCCTTACCCTCCAAGACGAGGACAGGAACGACAAAGAAGGTCATCAGCGACCACGCCATCCCGACAAGGCCTGAGACGATACGGCCAAAACTCGTGTCCCGACGCGCCAGAATCCGAAGGACGACACCGACCGTCGCCGCGACGAGAGCCCAGCCAAGAATGTTCGCAAGACGCATGTTCGCCGCGCGAAAACCATCAACGACCGTCGGATCGCCCCCATTGATACGAATATCCGCACAAGCCACGAGGGCAGCGTTGAAATAGATCATGATACCATAGGAAACAACATAGTAGAGAAAGGCAAACAAGAAGAGGATGGGATGCGTCGAGCCACCATCAAAAGCGCCCGCGAAGAGCAGCGGAAAGAAGAAGGTCAGGGTGACCGCCACCATCATGATGCCTGAGATGATCGGGAACCAGACCAACTCCTTATCCATCTTCAAGACGTGCAGACACGACTTCGCCAACTGCCAACTCCTCGAAAAAGCATTCATACGGGCCCGTGTAAGGCACCCGTTTAAAAGATTTGGGGTTCTTGAGAAGCTATATAAAAGAACGCCACGCACCACATGATAGGGGCCCGTGGTCTAGTGGCTCAACGGTTTCGTACGTTGAGACCAAAGGGGGTTTCGCGCTACGCTCAAGCCCTCACAGGCAACACCGAGACGAGACGTTCCACAGATGACATCTCCCTTACACGGAGAGGATCGCCAGTTCGAGTCTGGCCGGGCCCATCATTCTCCCCTGGAGCGCGCATAGCGCGCCCACAAGGGACCAGGCATATTGCAATAGAGACTCTCATCAAGAGGAAGACTAGGAATCTGA
>JBDRLR010000178.1:0-5630 GCA_043812855.1 Nanobdellota archaeon
GATTTGCCAGGCGCAATGCTCGGCAATTTCGGTCGCGACAAGGATACATGCTGAACAGCGTGTGGACATTGGAGAAACCACGGTCACGAACAATCTTCTTTCGATTGCCTTCGATCCGGATTATTAATGACTGCCAATGAAAATGAATCCGAAACCGATCACGACGCACCTTGCCGTACTAATCGCGCCCTTACGTTCAAGAGATGGGCGGACGCTGTATTCTCAGCAGAAGCTATTTGAACCTGTATCGATTCGTGCCCGCCATGAAAGAGACGACAGTCATGGACGCAAAGATCCTTGACCTGACCATCGAGTCGATCGCGTCCAGCGGAAGCGGTGTCGGGTTCATCGAGGAAGAGGGGTTCACGCGGCCCGTGTTCGTCCGCTACACAGTCCCAGGCGACGTCGTTCGCGTGCGGTTTTCCCGCAGATACAAGAGGTATTATGAGGCGAGCCTGGTCGAGATACTCACGCCGTCGCCGCAGCGGGTGAGTCCGCCGTGTCCGCATTTCGGTGTCTGCGGCGCGTGCGATTTCCTGCATATGTCGTATGAGCAACAGCTGAGGAGCAAGGAAGCGCTGCTTCGCCAGGCGCTCGAAAGGTCAGGGCTGACCATTGAGCACGTAATGATCGTTCCGGCAGACCACCCTCTGCGCTATCGCGCGAAGGTGAGGGTGTTCTCGCGTGATGGCGTCGTCTGTTTTTCGGCGAGGAAGTCGAACGAAGTCGTCCCCATCATGCATTGCGATATCGTCCGCGAAGAGCTCAATGAAGTCTTCAAGCTACAATCGCTTCCTCGAGGAGAGCATGCATTCGCGTATGACGAACGTAGTGCAAAAATAACGGACAGCGATGAGTGTTTCTACACCGCCGAGGACTGTGTCTTGGCGTTCCATCCTAAGGGATTCGTGCAGAGCAATCTGGGGATGAATGCGCGCCTTGTCCGTCTGGTGCTTTCGCTCATCCCACGTGGCTCCGTCCTTGATCTGTACGCGGGGAACGGCAATTTCAGCGTCCCCCTCGCGAAGAGAGGAGATACGGTGGTCGCGGTCGAGGGCGATGCGAGAGGGTGCGCCCTCCTGCGCTCCAACGCGCTTGCCAATGGCGTGACGATCGCCGCGCATCGAGAGGACGTGAAGGACTATCTTCGCGCGAATCCCGTGACGCAGGCAAGCGTGCTGCTCGACCCCCCGAGGACTGGCGCCGCGGACGCCCTTGCCCATCTTGGGACCTCCGCACAGACTATTGTGTATGTCTCCTGCGACGCGCGCACTCTATCGAAGGACCTGGCATCTCTTTGCGCGGGAGGATACACCATCTCGTCAGTCCATATGATAGACATGTTTCCCCAGACGAGGCACATCGAGACGGTCGTCTGCCTGCGGAAGGCCTGATCGGCGTCGCGTGCGCAGGTATTTAAGCTTGTTCTGCACGCCATCATCCCATGTTCCGCTACATGCTCGCTCCGCTTGAGGACACATCTGATGACGCGCTGCGCACGCTCTGTCATCGTCACGGAGCCGACCTCACCTTCACGGAGATGACGAGACTCTCTTCGCTGGCACGAAACAACAAGAGCACTTGGGAGAAGATCAGCGTCAAGAGCGACACGCCTACGGCTATCCAGATCGCGGCGCTCAAGGAGGATGAGCTGCGCTCCTTTCTTGATAGGTATGTCCCGCAGAAGGGATTCGCAGGCTTCAATTTCAACATGGGATGTCCCAGCCCTCAGCTGATGCGCCTGGGCATGGGCTGCGCCCAGATGAAACGTGTCGAGAAGACAAGACGGCTCGTGGCGCTGGTGAAGGACAGAGGGTATCCTTGCAGCATCAAGATGCGGCTCGGCGCGAACCGCTTCGAGATGGAGAGAAAGGTCTACTTGAACGTGCTCAGTGCGGTCGACGCGGATTTCTTCGTCGTGCACGCGAGGCACGGCGGGCAGCATTACGAGTCGCCGGCGGATTCGTCAGTGTATGCGTCGTGCGTGGCGACGGGCAAGACGATCATCGCCAATGGAGATATCACGTCGGGTGAGCAGATCGCGCATCTCAAAGAGATCGGGGTCGGCGGCGCCATGATCGGGCGGGCTGCCGTGCGCTTCCCTGCCATCTTCGACGCGCTCAAGGGAAGGCCGACGCCGTCGCTCGACGAGCTCAAGGAGGAGTATCTGGCGCTCAGCAGGCGCTTCGGTGCTCAGCAGAAGTATAGGGAGAGTGTCCTCAAGCGTCTGGGGACGCAGATCACGACGGTCTCTGAGAATGGGTGATGATTGCGGTCATTGCGAGACCTCATATCGTCGGTCACATCGAAAATGGAGCTCTACCTCTTGATCTGTTGATAGATGATGATGTTGTGCATGATCTTCGCGTCTTTAGTCCGGTCCGCCACGTCCCGGCCCCAGATTGATCCGAATATTCGCTTGGCTTCGTCCACGTCGTGGAATTGAAAATATGTCGTGAACCGCTTGACAGCCTGGAAATCGTGCATTTCAAGCCACTCATTGTATCGTTTGGTGCGTGTCGTGTCAGGGTATCGTCCTCGTATCCGCTCGAAGTCACCTCCGACATCGTTCTCGACGAGGTAGATGCTGCCTTGCTTCTTCAAGACGCGTTGCGCCTCGCGAAGGGCCGCGGATCTTCGGTCCTTGTCCACGATCGTGCCGAGGACCCATGTGGAGATGATGATGTCCATGCTTTCATCAGGCAGAGCAATGCTCTCGGCGGAGGAGCACAGGAATTCGACATTGCCTTCCGCTCTTGTCCGTGCGATGCGCAGCTGTTCGCTTGAGATGTCTAGGCAGACATATCTGCTCGCCGATGATGCCAGGTGCGCCATATATTTTCCGGTTCCGCAGCCAAGGTCGAGTACTGATTTCCCTTTGGTCGACGGCAGCAGATAATCCAGGATCATCCGCGGATGATCTTCCGCTTGGCTGAATCGCTCATAGATGTGGGCGTCTTCATGGTATGTCTTTGATCCTTCAGAGAGGTTCTGTCTTGGCATATGGTCTTCCTCTTGTTTCAGGGAACATCATGTCGACGATGTATTTCGCGACGTTGCGTGGAGTCCCTGATCCTGGGCGCAAGTGCATATGGATGCCTGGCACCGAATTGACTTCGAGTATGCGGTAGCAGTCGTCGTCCTGAGGTCTGGTGATGTCCTTGCTCATCAGGTCGATTCCTGCGTAGGGGAGTCCATGGAACACGTCAAGCGCACGTCGAGCGATGCCTATTGCAGACGGATGTGCCTGATCCGTGAAGTCTTCACATGTTCCGCCTGAGGCGACGTTCGAGTTCCGTCTCAGATACAACTTCTCATCTTCATCAGGAATTGAATCCAATGTCCGCTCGCTCCTTGCAAGATAATTGACTGCGATGTCATCGAGCGCGATGGGACACAGCGCAGTCGTGCGCGGATGCATACGATCATGACTGATCGACTCGGCGAGTTGCGCGACCGTCCGCTTCCCGTCGCCGATCACGTGCGCTGGATCCCTGTGGAGGACGGCGAAATCACCTTTCTTGGTGATGAATATCCTGTACTCTTTACCTTCGAACTGCTCTTCTACAAGATATCCTTTCGTCGTGTCCCTTGCGAGCAGGTGCTCGATTGCGTCTTTCACGTGGCACAGGTTCTCAAGGTCGAGATGGACGCCGTCTCCATGCGATCCGAACGTCGGTTTGACGACGACGGGAAATCCGAGGATCTGCGCGTAGATGAGTGCGTCGTCGGTCTGGCCGTCGAAGAATTGCTCCCCTTGCGGGACCTGCAATCCTGCACGGTCAAGGAGACGCTTGGCGAGATACTTGTCTCCGCACACGACTGATGCAGCATAGGGATTGATCGATGAGTCCCGATCGAGGATGAGCTCCTTGTGTCCATCAAAGGATGCCTCTATCAGCTCGAGCTCGGCAAAGAGCACATGCACGTCGATTCCTCTATGTTGGAGTTCTTCCACCAACAATCGCTGGTTGGTGTGCATCCTTTGGAGTTCTTCTTGGGACAGCATGCGCATCACTTACCTTGACTCTCCTCCTCTTGATTCTCCTGAGCGTGTCGCGCGTCTGCCGAAACCTCGCGGTCTCGATTCCGATGCCGAGGTCCTGCTTTCCGCGACAGGGTACCTTCGTGATTCCTGGCCTAATCTGCTTTCTGCGGCGCGTCCATGATATTCCCCTGCTGGTCTTGACTGAGGGGTTGTCCTCGGTCCCGTCGAAGAGACGGATGCTGCCTGAGCCTGTCCTTGGTACACCCTGGAGTGCAGTACGATCCGCTCCACACCCCCAAGTTCTAGGTCGATCTCGACGCCTCGTTGCGTCGTCTGGATTCCGCGCAGGGTCATGCCTTGTGGGACTTCTCCGATGCGGTACGCCTTGATTCCCGCCTCGACACCATAGACGTGCACGGTCGATCCTTCCTTCTCGAAATGATATCGTGCGCTTTCGGGAAGCTCTACGGGCGCTTGGTTGGCGAAGCCGACCAGATCGGTGATCTCCTTGCTCCCATACGTGGCGGTAAGGTCTTTCAATGGTTTCATGTTCTTTCCCTCCTATTCTCAAGCAGGACGACCGCGTCGTGTCGTCCGAAGATCACGCTTTCGAAATGATGCTCGCGGTATGCGAGTGGTGACGTCCCGAGAACGGATCTGCGCAAGTCATGATCGTCGATCTGCGATCGATGCTGTCTGCGGTTCGGATTCGCGTCGTAGATGTACGCGGCGCAGAGCACGCCGTCAGGTTTGAGCGTGCGCGATAGCGGCGCGACCACGTGTTCATTGAACGCACGGAGATAGTCATGTCGCTCAGGGAAGAGACGGTTCGCGTAGTCTGCGATGTTGGAAAGGAGTATGACATCGAAGGTGCCATCGACGCATCTTGCGACGTCCTGCGCATTTGCCTCTAACCAGTCAACTCTGACACGGTCAAGAGACTCCTTCGCGTCTTGGAACGCTCGCTCCGAACGAAGGTAGGGATTCCTTGTCGTCTTTCCTCGTCGAGAGTCATAGGAGTTATTGCAGAAGAGCTCTGATTCCATCAACGCAAGACCATCATCATGGAATCGGCTATAAGATACATCGAAGAACTGCATCGTGGGGCCGCTCAGATCGTTTCGAAACGATGCATAGACATCATGATCAAGCGCGCGCTGATTTGCCATACGGTCGTCGAGGTCGCGCATCAAGAAGTCCTTGAACACATCGAAGTCAAGGTTGCGCATCGCGGCGAGCTTCAGTTCGCTGTACATGCCAGAGAGCGCGTTGACGTCGAAGGCGACGATCTCGTTTGCGCCGAGCATCGCCGCGTTGATGATGTGGTCTGCTGATCCGCTGATGGTCAAGACTCGCGCGTCAGGGATTGGGAGGCACGGAAGATAGCCGCAAAGATTCTCGGTGGTGAATGCATAGATCGGAGAGAATCGCGAGAATGTTCCGTGAGGGGACATGTATGTTCCTTGTCGGAACAGCACAGGAATCTTTTCCTCGAGAGTCGCTTCAGGTTGGGCCCATCGCATCCGCATCGTGGTCTTATTGTCTGTCTTCATCTTTTCCTCACAGGGCATCCGGTCACGCCGTCTCGTGCCATGACATCGATGCGATCCAGGTATGCTCTGATCGGTTCGGATTCCGCGAC